>CANKSK010000254.1 GCA_947485425.1 Bacteroidota bacterium
CGGCCTTTTTCAGTTCTTTGGCAGGCAGAAAAATATTGAGGGTATTGTTGTAGGATTTACTCATCTTCTGACCATCGGTTCCCGGCACAATCATTAGGGCGGCATCTATTTGGGTTTCAGGAAGCACAAAGGTCTCTCCATAGCAGCGATTGAAAGCGCCTGCAATATCTCTGGCGATTTCCATGTGTTGCACCTGATCTTTCCCTACAGGCACCATATGGGCATCGTAAAGCAGTATATCTGCAGTCATCAATACAGGATAAATAAACAGTCCGGCATTAACCTCTGCCAGGCGGTCTGATTTATCTTTAAAAGAATGGGCATTGGCAAGCATTGGATAAGGCGTAAAGCAGCTGAGATACCAGGTAAGTTCCGTCACTTCAGGAACATCCGATTGACGATAAAAGATATTTTTTTGGGTATCAAAGCCAAAGGCTAGCCATGCGGCGGCTACGGCATAGGTATTTTGTTTCAGCACAGAGGCATCCCGAATAGCCGTTACCGAATGCATATCGGCAATAAAATAGAGGGATTCATTCTCTTTGCTCTTGGAAAGAGCGATAGCCGGCTCGATGACAGCGAGGATATTTCCCAGATGCGGAATTCCTGTACTTTGTATACCTGTTAAAATTCTTTTCATGAACTGCAAAGTACCCATTTATTTTTGATACAAACAAATCAAATCCTTTGGGAAAACCATATTCCTGCGACCCTCATCACCCCTATTCTTTAAAGAAATATTTCATTTTTAGATTTCTTCCAAGCCTGTCGCCTCTAAAAAACAGGAGATAGGGCAAGGATTAAAGACCCTCAAAGTATCATATATCAAAAAAAAGATTTATTTTTGAAGCATGAAGCAACTATTCAGACCTCTTCAATATCTGTGGAAGTATTTTTTCTTTCTCAATTTTGCAATTACTTTTTTGATTTTATTTCCTTTGTTTTATGTGTTTCTGAGCAGAGAAAAGTGGTTTCCCTATGTTCGAAAACTCAAATGGGTTTGGGGCAATTTGATTGTTCTTGATGCAGGTATTTTTTACTCGGTAAAAACAGAAAAAAAACTTCACAAGAAAGAAGTCTATATGTTTTGTGCCAATCACACCTCCTATTTGGATGTGGTACTTTCTTATGTGGTGATACCGCAATATTTTCATACCATGGCAAAAGCCGAGCTCAGCAAGATTCCGCTATTTGGACTTTTTTTCAAAAAGATGAATATCCCTGTCAACCGATCGAGTATTCGGGACTCTGTAAGGGCCTTTGTAAGGGCAGGAGAAGACATCGATAAGGGCATCAGTATTTTGATATATCCCGAAGGCACGATACATCCACATGCGCCCAAATTAGGTCGTTTTAAAAACGGACCTTTCAAACTTGCCATTGAAAAACAAATAGCCATTGTGCCGGTAAGCTTTATCAACAACTGGAAAATATTACCAGATGGGAAAAACGACAAGGGATTGATCGGACGACCTGGCCTTGCCAAAGTGGTCATTCATGAGCCCATTCCAACCAAAGGGATGACACAGGAAGATGTGGATACCCTGAGCAAAAAAGTTCATGAAATTATTGAAAATACCCTACAAAAAAATCTGAAGGAATCCTTTTAAAAAATCCTTATCCATCTATTTCAGTATTCATATGTAATTCTCCTTTTCAAGATGATGAAAATCCATACAAAAGTTTTTCCTATCAGTATCAAAGTTTTCATTCTGCTATTGATTGCCTTGTTGTATTTGGGCAGGGCCTTCAATCAGATCAAACCCTATCCTTCAGGTGATGGCGTTGAGTATGTGATGATGACTGAAGCACTTTATAATCACCATACACCGGAAATCAAATCAGAGGATGTGGTGTCCTTTCAAAAAGCCATCAACAAAAAAAAGAAATGGATAGAGGCCGGATACAAAACCGATGAATTCAAGGGTTTGAGGTATGGCTTGGATGTCAACAAAAAAAATCCCGTCAAAAAAAACTGTGGAGGCGTTTATCCTGATCCTTCTGGCAAGTATTATGGATTTCACTTTTTCTTTTACTCAATGGTTAATGTTCCCGGCAGGTGGATTGCTGATTTGGTGCATGGCAATCCCTTAAGAACCTTTCAAGTTACGAATGCATTTTTGGTTGTTATCACATGTGGTTTTTTACTTTTCTTCTCGCCCTTCAATCTTTGGTTTTCTATTTTCACGGCTATCATTTTTGCTTTTTCAACGCCCTATTGGTATTTGGGATGGGCACATCCGGAGATTCTCACCACCTGCTTGGTAAGCATCGCATGCTGGTTCTTTTTTCAGAAAAAACAATTTACAGGCATTTTTTTCATGGCCTTTGCATCCTTGCAAAACCAACCACTTGTGGTGATGCTCGTATTTATGGGATTATACATCCTCTATACCCAAGGGATAAAACAAAAGGTTTTGATAAAATTGGGTATCGCAGCAATCATTGCCTGCTGGCCGCCTTTATTTTATTACCTGCATTTTCATAGTATGAATTTGATTAAAGATGCAGGATTTTTAAAAACAGAAGTCATCACAAGCCTTCGTGTTTTCGGATTTTATTTTGACCTCAACCAAGGCATGATTCTCGCCGCACCAATCATTCTTCCCTTGTATCTCATTCTCATTTTAAAAAAGAGTGTTGAACAAATCAAAAAAGAAATACCGTTTACACCTGACATTCTGTTGCCACTCTTTTTAATTGTCATGACTTGTATTTCCAGCAGCATGATTAATTGGAACCATGGACAGGCTGTCATCAACCGCTATGCCACTTATTTTTGTGCCATCATCATTGTTCATGCTATTTTCCTTTTAAACGATTTAAAAAACAACACGCTAAAACATGTGCTTTTTCATTATTTGCTCATTAGCCAAATGGCGAGCATTTTGTATCATGAAAAATTCAACTATAGAGATTATTTATCCAATGAGCACAAGCCCATTGCGGCCTATATTCTTGACCGATATCCTTATCTGTATAGCCCTGACCCGCATATCTTTAAAAAAAGAACCTTGGGTGCCTTTTCGGATGACATGAAAGAATCTCCCATCATTTATGCGACAAGAGACAATTGGATTACCAAAATTTTGGTTCAAAAAACAAAAATGGATTCCCTTGAGAATTTCGGATTTACAAAAAAAGAAATTCAAGATCTAAAAAATAAAATTACTTTTTATAATGGATGGGGCTATATGAATCAAGGAGAATATAATTTGAATAAAAGGCCGAATTATTATCAACAAATTAAAAAAAGAAGAAAGCGTGTCATCTTACAAGGCACGATTGATTTAATAAAGTCAACACCTGAGTGGCTGCATATGGAAGAGAAAAAAGCCC
>CANKSK010000255.1 GCA_947485425.1 Bacteroidota bacterium
AATCTGCCGGCTTTATAGGTTATGGCATAGATATCTTTTCCGCCCATCCCACCGGGTCGGTCAGAAATAAAGAACAAAACCTCTTCTTTTTTGATTTGCACTGAATAGGGCTGCGTATTGGTATATCCG
Organism: Bacteroidota bacterium; assembly: GCA_947485425.1. Lineage (GTDB taxonomy): Bacteria > Bacteroidota > Bacteroidia > AKYH767-A > CANKSK01 > CANKSK01. Next base: position 130 of record CANKSK010000255.1, read on the forward strand.
GGTTTGTTGATATCCTCACTCAGTTTTATGGGTTCTTGCCATTTGGTGGCTCGCTTTTCACTGACATATATGGAGCAAATCATTCGGTTTTTTTCATCTATCTGACAGCGGGTAAAATAAAATTTTTTGCCATCACTTGAAAAAGAGGCATTCCCGGTATGGGTAGGTTGGGTATTGAAAGGCCCTTCAGCAAATTCATGTCGTTCCCATGCACCAGATTTGTTTTTAGAAGCGAGGAAGAGTCTCACATATTCCGGATTGTTTTCATCAACAGAAATAGCGCTATCAGCTGGTAAGGATGAGAATACCAGTTGCTCTTTGTATATGCAGGGTGCAAAGTCTGAATTGGCTGAATTGACATTGGAATCAAGAGGTATAGCGATAAATTTTGAGGTATCATTTTTTGCTTCAAGGGCAAAATTACAATCGGCTATTTCTTTCTTTATTCTTTGTTGGTAGGCATTGAGTTTATTTCCCTTGCAGTTTTTAATAAAATCTGTGAACATAAATTTGGCCTCTTCATATTGTGCGGTCATTTTCAAAGCCATTCCATATTTGAGTTTCACATCAGATGTTGGATTATCTTTTTCATTTTGATATGTTTTTTGGTAGTAGGGGATGGCATGTCCATATTGCCTTAGGGCGAAGTAGGATTCAGCAATATACCAATTGCTTTCTGTAGCAGTGGCATCACCTTCCAACCGTTTTTTGAATAATTCAATAGCAGCATAATAATTTTCATTTTTGAACGCATATTTTGCCAATCTGCCGATTCGATAGGTATTAAAAGATTTTTCTTGTGCAAAGCATTTCGTTTCCATGCAACACATCGCAAGAATGAGCAAGGCTGCTGAGGTAGATAGAAATAATTTGCTGTATATTTTCATAAATTCCTTCTGTTACATTCTTGGACAAGGAACGATATGTGGAATCTTATTCTTGCCGGGTATTACCAATTCATGGTATATCAGTGAAAGCTCTATGGCGCCTTGTGAATTGGTTACCTGGGCTAATTCAGAATTGTTTACATCATAGCTTAATGCAAACATCCATTGGTTGTACTTCATGCCTGCCATAAAAATAGAAGCATCTGAAAGCCTAACACCTGTTCCGATAAGAAGGGCTGTTTTCATATCTTCTGTATTTTGTAATCTTTTTTCCACAACGATGCTTAAATTGGTTTGAGAGGCCGCTTGCTGATTCATTTGAAGCAGTTTGGGACATAAGAATAGATCTTCTTTCAACTGAATTCTTGATTCGATAAAAAATGCGGTACGTATGGATAACACATCAAAATTTCCGGAAAGAGATTCATTGGGTTTATTGATATGATAGATTGAAATACCGGCTTTGATGTTTTTAATCTTGGTATCAGGCGAATATGCATACATGATTCCGGCATTTATATCTGCATTGGATTTTTTAAAATCGCTTGTATTTTCTCCGCTATTCATGGCATTATTAAAGTTTCCATCTTGGTATTGACTGCCAAAGTTTAGTTTGCTCATGTCCAATTTTTTTTGAAAAAACCCCGCTTGAATGCCTAAAACGGCGAGATGTTTTTTTTCTATTCCCAGATATTTACGATACGCTAGGCTGAAATGCAATGCCAGGTTATTTAGAGAAGCGGCGCCTGATTGGTCATTGATTAGAAGAAGGCCTATACCCAAGGCATCTTTGTGAAGTCTTTCTTCCATTACTTTTGCATCTAGCGCTATAGAAGTTGTTACATATGGTGAATTGATGGTATACCATTGATTTCTGTAGTTGGCAGAATAGCGCAGGTTGTTGTCTGAAATGTCTCCTGTGAGTGCCGGGTTGAGGGTTAATGGGGAGTGATAAAATTGTGTAAAATGAATATCTTGCCCAAAGAATAAACTTCCCTTCAGCAATAAAAAAAGAATACATACAATCTGTTTTTTCATACTATCGGATCAGTGTGAAGGTGCCATTTTGAATGATTTTCTTTTTGGTTTCAGATGCTCTTCCTACAATGTAGTAGGTAAACGTTCCTTCATCTTGAGGCATTCCATTGTAGGTGCCATCCCATCCGCGTTTGAGGTCTTTCGATTCATAAACGATTTCTCCCCAACGATTAAAAATTTTATATTCTTCCAATGATTCTATCCCCGAGAAAAATAAAAATAATTTGTCATTAACCCCATCATTATTGGGTGAAAAGGCATTTGGTGTTTTTATAAATGCTTCATCGGCGATGAATATTTTTTTTACCATGGAATCAGCGCATCCAAATATATTTTTAACAAGGAGCTTTACTTGATAGGTTCCCGAGCTATTGTAAGAATAGGTAGGGTTTGGCAATTGAGACGTATCTCCATTGCCAAAGTCCCAGTGCCAGCTGATGGCATTTGTAGAAAGATCCGTAAAGGTAATGAGTGGATTATTCATAGCCGGATTTGTGGGTAAATATTTAAAATCAGCTGTGGGCCAGGCTCTTGTTCCCACTTGTATGCTTGAATCTTTGGAGCAGTCGCCATTTCCATATTCTGCATGAAATTTCACGTCAAATATTCCTTTTTGGCTGAAGGTATGAAATGCCTGGTTGCCAATAGCTGTATTGCCATCGCCAAAATCCCAAAGCCATTGTGTAATGGGAATAAGCGGGGTTTTATTGTTTGCAGAAAAGTAAAGTGTTAAAGGGACACACCAATTGGTATCACGCATCATGATTGAGATGCCGGGCTTTTCATGCAGTTTAATTTTTTTGTTTATTTGAGAGGTACATCCCAAAATGGTGGTTGCACTTAATTTGATATCGTAACTTCCCGGTGAGGAAAACAGGTGATTAGGTGAAAAGGTTGTTGAAGTGGTTCCATCATCAAAATTCCAAAGAAAGGATGTTGCAAAAGGGCTGTTGGATGTATTTGCAAAAGATACGGCATCCATCGAACAAAAAATATCTGAGGAGGTAGAAAATGCTGCTTGTATATTATCTGAAAATATCAATCCCGGGCCTGGAACAATGACCGTGCATCCGCTTTGATCCTTTAGAATCAGCTGTGGCGTTAGCACTCCACCTTTTGCATAGGAATGACTTTGCGAGGAAGGTATTTGTGGCGCATTAAACAATGTAACATCTCCGTCGCCATAATCCATGAATAAAAAATCTGTATTTTGAATTTGGAAGTTAAATAACACCTGAGAAGGGGCACAAAAGGAATCGGGTGAAAATGTGAAGGTTCCTGA
>CANKSK010000256.1 GCA_947485425.1 Bacteroidota bacterium
AATATTTCGGCCAATAAAAACATCCTGTTTTTTCCTTCTTCCCATAAAAAACCTTATGAAATAGAAGAAGTAGATAATGCCAATGTACTTTTAAGAGCCGAAGTACTGAATGCAATTTTACGGTTTAAAAAACAACTATTAATAGTTACTTACCCTGAAGCCATTTCAGAAAAGGTCCTGACAAAAAAGAATCTGGTTCAAAATACCATCGAAGTGGGTCGGGGAGATAAAATTTCAATAGATTTTATAACCGACTTTTTAATAGATTATGAATTTGAAAATACCGATTTTGTCGTTGAACCTGGACAATTTTCGGTAAGAGGTGGAATTGTCGATGTTTTTTCATTTGCCCATGAATTGCCCTTTAGACTTGAATTTTTTGGCGATGAGATAGAATCTATTCGTTCTTTTAATCCCATTGATCAATTGTCAATTTCAAAATTCGACCGCATAAGCATCATTCCCAATGTTCAAACCAAATTATTGAAAGAAAGTCGAGAATCTTTTCTGAATTTTATTCCTTCTCAAAGCATTTTTTGGTTGAAAGATTTACAGTCTTTGTCCCAAATAATAAATTCAGGAATTGAAAAGGCTCATCATATTTATCAAACACTTTCTTCCGAAATAGCCCATCTCAGCCCTGAAGAATTATATGATACGGAAGATTTTTTTATCCAAAATCTCAACCGATTCTCACACATCGAATTCGGATCTCGAGCATATGCTCAAAAGATTGATCTCTCTATACATTTTAATATTTCTCCTCAGCCTTCTTTTAATAAAAATTTTAAACTGCTGTCAGAAAATATAGCGGAAAACAATAAGAAGAAATTTAAAAGTTTTATCTTTTCCGATACCGCAAAGCAAATTGAAAGATTGTATTCAATTTTTGAGGATATAAATAAACAAAACGGTATTCAAGAACATTCAATCGATTTTTCTACCGTTTTAATATCTATACACGAAGGCTTTATTGACCATGATTTAAAGTTAGCCTGCTATACCGATCATCAGATTTTTGATCGTTATCATCGGTTCCGATTAAGAGAAAACTATAGCAAGTCTCAGTCTATTACCTTAAAAGAACTCCGAGATCTTAATCCGGGCGACTTTATTACCCATATCGATCATGGAATTGGACGATATGCTGGTTTGGAAAAGATAGATGTTAATGGAAAACAGCAGGAAGCCATCAGGCTTGTCTATAAAGATAATGATATTTTATATGTAAGCATTCACTCGCTTCATCGGGTTTCAAAATATAGTGGAAAGGATGGAACGGCACCTGTTTTAAATAAATTAGGATCAAATGCATGGGCCAATCTCAAACAAAAAACAAAAAAGAAAGTTAAGGATATTGCCAGAGATCTAATTCTTCTTTATGCCAAAAGAAAATCCCAAAAGGGCTTTGCTTTTTCTCCTGATACATACATGCAAAATGAATTGGAAGCATCATTTATTTATGAGGATACTCCCGATCAGGTGAAGTCTACCATCGATGTAAAAAAGGACATGGAGAAGCCATTTCCAATGGATAGGCTAATTTGTGGAGACGTGGGCTTTGGAAAAACAGAAATTGCCGTCAGGGCCGCCTTTAAGGCGGTTGCCGATAGTAAACAAGTTGGCATATTGGTTCCAACAACCATTCTTGCTTTGCAACATTACAATACCTTTAAGGAGAGATTAAAAGATTTTCCATGTAAAATTGATTATATAAATCGATTTAAGTCTTCAAAAGAACAAAATGAAACCTTAAAACGCCTTGAAGAAGGGAAAATTGATATTCTCATCGCAACCCATCGCTTGTTAGGGAAGGATGTAAAGTTTAAGGATATTGGGCTCTTAATTATCGATGAAGAACAAAAATTTGGTGTGGCGGCCAAAGAAAAATTAAAAACGTTTAAAACCAATGTAGATACCCTCACATTAACCGCTACCCCAATCCCGAGAACTTTGCAGTTTTCAATGATGGGGGCAAGAGATTTGTCAATCATCAATACCCCTCCTCCCAATAGATATCCCGTTACTACGGAAATTCATCCCTCAAGTGAAATCGTAATTAGGGATGCAATCAGCAATGAAATCAATCGAGGTGGTCAAGTGTTTTTTGTACACAATAGGGTGCAAAATATCCATGAAATAACCAATATGGTGCAAAAACTTTGCCCCTCAGCAAGAATTGTTGTCGGGCATGGTCAAATGGATGGCGAACAACTCGAAAATGCTCTCCTTGGATTTGTAGAAGGCGATTTTGATGTTTTGGTTTCTACTACCATTATTGAGGCTGGGCTTGATATCCCCAACGCAAATACCATTATTATCAATCAGGCACAGAATTTTGGTTTAAGCGACCTACACCAAATGCGCGGTAGGGTAGGCCGATCGAATAAAAAAGCATTCTGCTATTTGCTGATTCCTCCAGTTTCTACCCTCACAAATGAAGCGCGACAAAGATTGAAAGCAATTGAGGAGTTCTCTGATTTAGGCAGTGGATTCAATATTTCCATGAGAGACCTCGATATTCGTGGCGCTGGAAATCTTTTAGGGGGTGAACAAAGTGGTTTTATATCAGAAATTGGTTTTGATATGTACCACAAAATTCTTGATGAAGCAATTATAGAACTCAAAGAAACGGATTTCAAAGAATTATTCGCTTCTGAGAACGAAGAGAAAGAAAAACAAAATGAAAGAAATGCCATTTTTGTAGATGATTGCCAGGTGGATACGGATATGGAAATTTTGATTCCCGATGAATATGTATCAAATATTACCGAAAGGCTCAATTTATACAAAGAACTAGATAATATTGAAAATGAGGATGCTTTGCAGGTTTTTGAGAAAAACCTCATCGATCGATTTGGGCTTTTCCCAAAGCAAGTTGCTGAGCTTCTCGATGCCGTTAGACTGCGAAAAATGGCTAAAAAATTAGGCTTTGAGAAAATGGTTTTGAAAAACAATAAAATGATTGGCTATTTTATTGCCAATCCTTCCTCCGCTTTTTATCAATCGCAAACCTTTACAAACATCCTTCACTTTGTCCAAAAAAACCATTCCATCTGCAAGATGAAAGAAGATAAAAACAAATTATCTCTCAGCTTCAATTTTGTTGATTCAGTAAGTAAAGCCAATAACCTTTTAAACGCCCTCATCAAAGAGCAATAACAATTAGCTGTTTTTCCGAATCGCCTCAACAGGATCAAGTTTCGATGCTCTATAGGCGGGTATAATTCCTGAAATCACACCTATAAATGCGGATATCCCAATCCCGAGAATAATATTGTTTAACCCCAAACTTATTTTAAAATCAAAAATGCTTTCAATGCCCAAGATA
>CANKSK010000257.1 GCA_947485425.1 Bacteroidota bacterium
AATCTAGAAATCCATGCTCAAGCACAAATTCTGCAGTTTGAAAGCCTACCGGCAGATCTTTTCCGATGGTTTCCTTAACCACCCTAGGACCGGCAAAACCAATTAATGCAGAGGGTTCAGAGATATTTAAGTCACCCAACATGGCATATGAAGCGGTAACCCCACCGGTGGTAGGATCTGTTAAAAGAGAGATAAAAGGAATTTGGGCATCAGCAAGTAAAGTAAGCTTGGCAGAGGTTTTTGCCATTTGCATAAGAGAATAAGCCCCTTCCATCATTCTGGCCCCGCCAGATTTTGAAATAATCATCAAAGGGCATTTGTTTTCAAGGCAATAATCAATAGCTCTTGAAATTTTTTCTCCCATCACTGCACCCATCGAACCACCAATAAAGGTGAAGTCCATACAAGCGACCAATACCCCATGACCATTGATTTTACCATAGGCTGTTCTGATGGCATCATTCAAAGCCGTTTTGCGAATGGATTCCTGAATGCGATCAGCATATTTTTTGGTATCATGAAAAGATAAGGGATCGGCAGAAATGAGATCGGCATTGATTTCCGTAAAATGATTGTCATCAAAAAGCACCTCAAAATAAGCTGCTGAGCCAATTCTTTGGTGGTAGGAACAATGAATACAAACGTATTTATTAACCTTATGATCCTCTGCCGAGGCAATTTTTTTACAATTGGGGCATTTATACCACAAGCCTTCGGGTGTTTCCTTTTTTTCGACTGTGGTGGTGGTAATACCTTGCTTATTTCTTTTAAACCAACTCATGAAATATTTTTTTTATACAAAACTAGGCCAAATCAATACTTTTATCAAGGTATACATCCTGAATGGCATTCAGCAATTGTACGCCTTCTTGAACAGGTCTTTGAAAAGCTTTTCGGCCGGAAATAAGGCCTTGCCCCCCGGCTCTTTTATTTACAACCGCAGTATATACAGCATCCGCCAAATCAGAGGCACCTTTGGATTCTCCACCTGAATTGATAAGGCCTGCACGACCATTGTAACAATTTAAAACCTGATAACGGCAAAGGTCGATAGGATGATCTGTATTTAATTCGGAATACACTTTGGGATGTGTTTTTCCGAAGTTTACAGCGGTATAGCCACCATTATTGGTAGGAAGTTTTTGTTTGATGATATCTGCCTGAATGGTAGTACCCAGGTGGTTTGCCTGAGCAGTTAAATCGGTAGAAGTATGATAGTCAACACCATCTTTTTTGAATCCAGGATTTCTCAAATAACACCATAAAATGGTTGGAATTCCCAATTCATGAGCCTGTTGAAAAGCCTCGGCCACTTCAATAATTTGGCGAGCTGATTCAGGAGAACCAAAATAAATCGTTGCCCCTACAGCGGCGGCACCCATATTCCAAGCATCTTTCACAGATCCAAACATGATTTGATCAAATTTATTGGGATATGTTAAAAACTCATTGTGGTTTAACTTGACAATAAAAGGAATTTTATGTGCATATTTTCTTGACACAGAGCCCAATACACCAAAAGTTGAGGCCACAGCATTGCAACCCCCTTCGATGGCAAGTTTAACAATATTTTCCGGGTCAAAATACAGCGGATTAGGCGCAAAAGAAGCACCTGCAGAATGCTCAATACCTTGATCAACAGGCAGAATGGATAAGTATCCCGTTCCGCCGAGGCGACCGTGATTATAAAGAGACTGTAGATTTCTCAGTACTTGGGGATTTCTATTGGATGGTGTAAAGATTCGTTCAACAAAATCAGGTCCAGGCATATGTAAAGCCTCTTTGCTGATGGTATTGCAGGTGTGATTGAGCAAAAATTCAGCATTTTCGCCGAGTAAAGAATGTGTTTTGCTTTCTGACATATAAAGTTTGATGAAAGGATTAAATTAAAATTTTAGGTGACAAAGCTATAAAAAATTCCTATGATTTAATAATGAATTCAGATTGAGCATTCAGATAAAAAGATTGAACATATCAAAAGGGATATCCGATACCAAAATTATATACGGTTTTATTGTTTGCGCTCCAGCGATTTCCGGGAGCTTTTGATGGATCTTTAATAGGCACAGCAGCATCTAGACGAACAATAAAGAAACTCAAGTTCAGTCGAATTCCCATACCCGCCCCCACAGCAATTTGACTGACAAAACGGTCTAATTTAAATTCTGCTCCAGGCCTTTGGCTATCGGGAAAACGTGTCCAAACATTTCCGGCATCAACAAATACCGCTCCCTGAATATATTTAAAGATATCGCCACGGTATTCAATATTGCTCTCAATTTTCACATCGCCCATTTGCTCAAAACCGGTGGTGTTTTTATATGAGCCAGGGCCCAAAGATCGAGCCGTCCAGGCCCGAATTCCATTAGAGCCCCCGGCAAAAAAACTTTTTTCAAAGGGCAAAACCTGATTTCCGGTATTGCCATATGGCAGCCCCACACCTCCTGAAAGCCTAAAAACCAAGCTATTGTGATCATCAATAACCTGATAATACCTTGCATCAATGTCTGGTTTGACGTAACGGGAATAGGGCAAATCGAATAAAAGATAATTACGTTTGTCGTTATTCGCCTGATTATCAATGGAATTAATTAAATATAAACTGATACCTGCCACTTCAATGTTGAAACGTACAAAAAGGAAATCCTTCATTTTGTCCGCCCCTTGATTGTTATAAATCCAACTCACTTTGCCTGCGCTGACAATATGGGGACTATAGCTATTTTGCAGGTTTAAATCATTGTAATCAATCAATTTTTGCAGAAAAGCTTGACTTAAGTTGACTTTTACAGCATTAAATTCCAATGGAGTAACGATAAACCTTTGATTTGGGGAGCTTTTAAAATTATAACTAAAAGAAATATTGGTTATCACCCTCATATAATCGGGGCGTCTTTGAAAATTATATGCCGTGACAATACTGGTATAAGGATTTAAAAGTTTTGTTGTTTTGAAGGGGAGCAATAGTTTCTGAAAACTAAGGCTGACCTCGGGGCTGATTTCAACGGTATTGAAAAAAGGATCTCCGGGATTTACCAAAGAGTCCACAATTTTTTGTGCATCCAAGGCACCTTTCAGTTTCACTTCTAGCAATTCTGCACCTCGAAAAAGATTGTTGTTTCGATAGGCGATATTTCCGGCAATACCCAAATATTTATCATTATTCTGCGTACCCTCCGCTTCAATGGTAAAAGAATGCCGAGAAGCAGGCATCAACTGAATATAGGGATCAATCAGGTATTTACCCGAGCTATCCACTCTTTCTTCAAATTTAATATTGATAAATCGAAAAACCCCAAAAGCAGAAAGCCGTTTGTGGGTTTCCTCAAAA
>CANKSK010000258.1 GCA_947485425.1 Bacteroidota bacterium
AAATACGGATATCATCAAAAAATGAATTACCTTTCAAAGAATTTAATTTAATTTTAATATTCAGTGCATTTGGAGGTATTTCAAAGGTTTCTTCAATTCTTTGCCATCCATCAATTATTTGCCCTTGAGCGTGCATGGGAGGCAAAGAAATATTTTCAGATAAAAATTCAATACTGATTTCAGGATTTTTATAGGTAACCATTGCAGGGCCGGCATTTTCTTCCTTCACCCAAGCACTCAGCACATATCTTTTACCCTGTAGGGGCGAAAAACTACTGATACAATCAGCGCAAGGAATGGAAAGCATTGCCCCCAGTTTGGGTTTGGAAGCATTTAATAGCAGTGAATCCGTCACAAGGCAATGATTCGAGTCCGTTGCTAAACAACGAATGATTTCAGCATCATCAGAACAAGCTAAAATAGATTGTGGAGAAGTATGATTGATGATGGAACTGCCAGACCAACTAAAAGATATTGGCCCACTCCCACCCATTACCTGAGCCACAATTTGATAACAGGATGAATTATTTTGCAATGAATCAGAAGGAATGGCAGAAGAAGTCAAAGACATCTGCAGTGGTTTGATGGGACCTGATACCATTGTATTAAGGTTGAAAATATTGCCTAAGGCATCTTCCACCCTAATTTGATATGAACCCGATGGCAAGTTTGTAAATGTGCCAAAGTCCTTATATGTCTTGCCGTCTATTGAAAAGCGATAAGGCGAAATCCCACCTGATACGGATAAAAATATCGCGCCATTTTTCTCACCAAAACACCTGACAGGAATTATTTTATCAATTTTTGCTTGTAAATGACAAATTGGTGTTGAATTGTTTAGATTCCATTCGGTATATAAACCGGCATGTAAACGTTTTGAAATAAAAGTTCCATATAGCAGATTGGGTTTGGAAGCAGTTGCTGAATGAATAAGAATTTCTCCATTAGGAGCATACATATTGGCCCGTATCATGCAGCCGGGATCTACTTCAATAGCCTTTAGAAGTAAGGGCGGATTGACATCATCATCTTGCGCAACATAAAAGGTAAGAAACTTGTTGTCAGCGTTGATCTTTGCATTTTTTCCAAAATCAATATGGTTCTTAATAACAACCTGACAACAATTTGCAAATTGCAAACTGATTCCCTCTTTATGGTTCATGCTCAAGCCATCAATATATATTTTGGGAGCAGAGAAAATCAGTTTGGCATTTTTACCAATACTAATTTTTCCATAAATAGAATCATCCAAATGAATGGTAGTATTATCGGCTACATTGATATCATTGGCACTATTGTAAGGATTTGTATAAAAGGAAGGCAAAACCACACCATTGGCTGAAGAATGAATGGATTTATTAATAATGCTCCCTGTTTTAATTTCTATTTTAGCGGCTTTCACAAAGGAAGAAACATCTTTCATTTTTGTATTTTTTTCGAATACAGCGCCATATTTGCCATTTTTGTTTTCAGATAAAATGCCAACAGAGCCGGAACTGAAATTATTTTGAGAAAACAGCGCATAATCGCTGACATAGGCCACATAATATCTCAACAAATTTTCTGGTTTATAATCCAAATATATCGAATCTCTTTGCCTACAGCCATTGCTATCGGTAACCAACACAGAATACCATCCGGATGAAAAAGCATACATTGACTGATTAAAGGTATGATCGGACCATTCAAAGGAAACCGCAGAAGGTGCATATGCAGAGAGCTTAATGCCTAAACCAGAATAAAATTCGGATGTACCGGATTGACTGATAGAGATTGAATCTCTTGAAAACACTTTTAGCAATTGACTTGAAAAGGCCTTACACCCAAGTGAATCGGTTATTGTAAGTGTATTTAGAAACGTATTTTTGTTCAGCTGATTGATTTTCCAGCGAATGATTGGATGATCAATATGCACATCATCCATCTGGGCATCTGACTCCCAAAAATAAGTATAAGGCCCAACCCCACCTGAAGCTACCATCTTCCCACCAAGGCGCAAGCTATCGCCAACACACATATACTGATTTGTGCCAGCATCTGCTATTAAAGGTGGCGGAGATTGAATGCGCATACTATCCATAACCGAGCAATTCAGGGAGTCCGTTACGTATACAAAATACTTACCGCTCGTAAGTCCTTGGATGTTAGCTGTTGTTTCATGGTTCGACCATTGAAAAAAATATGGAGATATTCCAGAATCGATAACAGCAAGAATAGCAGCATCAGAATCGCCATAACAAGAGATATGATATCCGTATATATTTTCTTTTGAAGAAAGATGGATTTGGAGCGGATCAAATCGAAGCTTAAAATCTTGTGAAATAGCTGAACATCCACTTGAGGTTAAAATAGAAGCTGAATATATGCCGGTATCACTTACAGTAAGGGTATAATCAGATGCTCCGGGTATTTCCTGACCATTCAAAAACCATTGAATCTGTATGACTTCATCCTGATTTAATTGACTACCCAAAAGGTTTAATAAGACGGTGGAGTTATGGCAAACAAAATGAGGGCCAGAAATTACAGGTAAAGGATTCTTTGCCTCATCAACTTTAAATTCGGGACTTTTTCCAACACAGCCGCCTTCGGTATTTACCATTAATTCATAATTACCAGCACGAGATACATTGGATAATTCTTTAGAAATAGCCCCTGCGATATCTTGCTTATTAAATCGCCATTGATATTGAACGTGCAACAAAGGATTAATCACAGAAGAATAAGCATCCAGCTGTGTTGAGGAATTTTGGCAAAATACAGAAACACCATTGATGACCGGTATAGGAGTATCCTCGAGATGGATGGAAAGAATATTGGAATAGGCTGAACATCCGGAAGAATTGTTTACCCATAATTTAAAGTCTCCCGATTGCAAAGTCGAATAAGCGGAACTTGACGCAGCAGAAATTTGTATGCCATTTAAATACCATTCATAAGAATTCACATTGCCAGAACCAGAATGTACGGTAGAATGAAGCTGAGCGGGTATACCAGAGCAAAGAGGTGTCGTATTGCATGTAATGTCAATTGAGGGAGAAACAAATTCATCAATATGATATGGAGGAGATGTATCCTGACAGCCCCAGCTATTGACAATAATGGCACGATAATCACCTCCCTTATGAATAGAAATATATTGGCCGGCAGAGGAATAATGAATATCATTTAGCAGCCATTCATAATGAAGGATGGAACTTGAAGAGGATACAATCGTCATTTGTAAAAGCGCTGAAGAACCACTGCAAACCCTATTTGAAGTTCCAGTGATGCTAACATTGGGATTCATAACTTTAATAACCTTAAAATCGGATGAGA
>CANKSK010000259.1 GCA_947485425.1 Bacteroidota bacterium
GAAATTGATGTTTAATTCAAATGGAATAAATATTTTTGCTTCAAAGTTAAAATTATTTTATTTTGAATGCCTAATAATCTTTGAATGAAAATAGAAAATACCGTTACCCGACTTTTACAAATAGAATATCCCCTATTTATGGCTCCTATGTTCTTGGTTTCCAATGAGAACATGATAAAAGCTGCGATTCATTCTGGTATCATGGGCGTTTTTCCTACCCTGAATTTCAGAGAAAAAGGTGAATTGGAGCAAGTATTGAATAGAATAAAAGCCTATAAGAATCAGCATCCTGAGGAAAAGGGGAATTACGGGGTAAACCTGATTGTTCAGCAAACCAGCACCAAATTTGAAGAACACCTAAAAATTTGCGTAAAACAAAAGGTGCCTTTTTACATTACCTCACTTGGAAAACCAGATAAGGTTATAGAGGAGGCCCATTCCTATGGGGGGAAGGTTTTTTGTGATGTAACCAACATTGAACATGCAGAAAAATGCGCCAAACTAGGCTGTGACGGTTTTATAGCAGTTGGCCAAGGTGCAGGTGGACATGCAGGTCCCTACCCTCTCCACATTTTGATCCCGGCCCTTAAAAATCATTTTCCTGAAATACCAATCATTGCAGCCGGAGGTATCGCCACGGGAAGCAGCATTCTTTCCATGCTTTGTCTTGGTGCAGAAGGCGCATCCTTAGGCACTCGATTTATAGCCTCTACAGAAGCCAGCGTTAACGATGAATACAAAAAAGCTATTGTAAATTATGGCATGAAAGATATCGTTCTCAGCTCACGTTTGTCAGGAACACCAAGCTCTGTTATTCGAACAAAAGATGCTGAAAAGCTAGGCTATTTTAAAACAGGATTTTTAGAAAACCTATTCAATAAAAATAAAACAACAAAAAAATATTATCGCATGCTTTTGCAGCTAAAAAGCATGAAAATAATGAAAGAATCAACAGAAAAAGGAGCCTATAAAAAAATATGGTCCGCGGGGCAATCCGTTGAATTAATTGACAGCATCAGCAATATCGATGACATTGTTAAAAAACTCACACATGATATGGAAGAAAGCTATGAGGTTTTAAAGAAAGCTTTACATCCATAAATAAGGAAAAAATTATTTGCTAAAATAAATGCCATAATCAATTAAAGAATGAATAGATATTTAATACTCTTCTGTTTTCTTCTCGGGAAAACATATGCTCAAAACATTGATAAAACAACCACTGGAGGTTTCGGCATGCAAATAGGTAGCGGGATATTACACGGAGGCATTGGCATTTTAACTGAATATCAAAAAGCATTCAAAGAAAATCGCAGGCTAACAGGAATAGCAGGAATAGGCATACAAAAAGGTGGCAATGATCAAAACAAAGCCGATTATTATTGGCTCGGATATCAATTGGGTATTCAAATGGAGTTTGGCACATCCAGAAGATTTATCACCGGCCCCCAAATTATGAGCAGTTATAATTTCACCAACAAACCCAAAGATGCACCCATAAACAAGAAAATGCTTTGGGGCCCCTCCTATATTGTAGGCTATAAAGGCATGTCTGACTTTGGCATCATGTGGCAAATTACCATGGGAATTGTATGTATACAAAAGCCATATGAAGCCAACAGTGCCTTTAAAATAGAGCCACACATTGGCGTTGGCGTTGGATATAAATTTTAATACGTTACAACTTATTTCTTCTCACCAAAATCCATTACACAATTCCATTCTGCCTTTTTATGAGGCTGAATAGAAACCCCTACAGTGTTGTAAACGGGATTTAAGATATTTTTTCGATGTCCCAAATTCTTGACTTCTTCGTCAATCAGCAAGCTAAAAACAATCCCCAAAGCATCTGAATTTCCATAATCACAATTTTCACCAAAAGCATTATAGCTTTTTTGGAGGGTTTCAAACCGCTGTTTGAGATTTCGCCCCTGAAGGGAATTATGTCCTTTTCTTCCTGTTGTTCCCATATCAGTAGCATGCTTAAATGCTTCATCAAACAAATCTTTTGAGGTATGTAAAGCCTTGATGGGAGTCATACCCAAAAGGGTTTCTTCCAGTGATTTCACATAAGAAGTTCTGGATGCTCCTGATTTTAAAAAGTCTTTCAAATAAACATGATAAAACATCAATGGATTCATCCTCGCTATATTCATATAGTAAACAATCTGTTTTTCCTGATCACTCAGATATTCATTGTCTTTTCCGGTATTGGCTGCCAGAAAATCAGATTCAGTCCATTTGGGATATATTGCCTTATCCTTCTGGGCATAGATACTGCTTGTCAAGCATACGAATAGGGCAAGTAAGAAGACGTATTTTGTTTTCATAAAACATATTTTTATTGAATTAAACTTGAATAAATTTTTTATTTCTGCATACGGGCATTCATTTTTTTGGTGTTGAGGTTACTATTTCGATAGCTATAAACAAAATAAATAATCAATCCCAAAATTAACCAATATAAAAATCTCTCCCAATTTTTGATTCCTAGCTCAGTCATCAAGTAAAGGCAACTCAAAACACCTAATAGCGGTATTAAAGAATAATTTTTCCTAAATGCCTGAATGCTCATATAAGCAAATATTAAAAAGAAAATCTGAATAGGTATATTTTGTTTAAACACAGCCCAGCCTCCTGTCAAACTAAAAATACCAATGAACCAACCGGGAATAAAATAATATACCAACACAACAACAACTAAAAAAAGCAAAGGTGCTATGTATTTGGCATTGATATAGGGTGTCCTAAACTTTCTTGGTGGCGGATTTTCCATTCCATGAAGTTTTAACACCCCTGCTGAAACAAGTATAAAAGCAAATAAAGTACCTATACTTGTCAAATCGGTAACCTCTGTAAGATTCATAAAAAGAGCTGGAATTCCTACCATAAAACCAGTAACAATGGTAGAAAACCAAGGGGTTTTATATTTGGGATGGATAGAAGAAAAAATAGCAGGCAAAAGACCATCTCTACTCATACTCATCCAAATACGGGGCTGCCCCATTTGAAAAACGAGTAAAACACTTGCCATCGCAAAAACAGCACTTACAGCAATTACACCCGACAACCAACCCATATGAACCTTTTGAAAAGCAAATGCCAAAGGATCACCAACTGCCAAATCTTTGTAATTAACCATGCCCGTAAGGACTAAGGCGATACCCACATAGAGAATGGTGCAGATAATTAAAGAATAAATGATAGACCGAGGTAAATCTCGCTGTGGATTTTTACATTCTTCTGCTGTGGTGGAAATTGCATCAAAACCCACAAAAGCAAAAAATACTGCCGATACAC
>CANKSK010000260.1 GCA_947485425.1 Bacteroidota bacterium
AAGTCAAAACAAAGCCTATAATCTTTGGCATGGCTCGCTATGCCAAATAAAATAAAATCTATTTCGCTATGGATAACAAGTACCTGTTTTTTTTTAGCCATGGGTATAAAAAAAGAATTATATTTTCAATAATAGGCAGGTTTCTTGGGCGGCAATTTGTTCCGCTTTTTTCTTGGAGAAATCAATGCCCATTCCCATTTCTAATCCATCAACTAACGCTCTCACCTTCAATTGTTTTTGATTTTCTACCTTTATTTCTTCAAGTAGCTCAAATGTAACTGATTTTTTTTCCCTTTGGGCCCATTCGATGAGTTTGCTTTTAAAATTTACTTCAATGGTTTCTAGTTGGTCAATGTCAACCAGGTTTCCAATAAGGTGTTGTAAAATATATTTTTTGCATGTGCCGTATCCCTTGTCAAGATAAATGGCTCCAATAAAGGCCTCTAGGGCATCTCCATACACCGATTTAGACCGCTGTCCGGATTCAAAGACGGCAAATTTATTTATGCCGATTTTTATGGCCAGTTTATTGAGGTGTTCCCTGTTCACGATTTTAGATCGCATATTGGTTAGAAATCCTTCGTCTTTATAGGGGAATTTTTTAAAGAGCATGTCTGCAATAACCGCTCCCAATATGGCATCTCCAAGAAATTCAAGCCTTTCATTGCTGAATTTGATGCCGTTTCTTACTTCCTCAGCATTGCGATGCCTAAAGGCAAGCTTATATACCGCAATATTGCCGGGTGTAAAGCCAAGCATATTCCGCAGCTGTGAAATGAATTTTTTGTCGGGAGAAGAAAAAAAAGGATTGAAAAAGTTGAAAAAAATATTCAATTTTTTATTCAGTGAATTTCTTAAATATAACGGAAGCATTGTGGCCGCCAAAACCAAATGTATTGCTTAGCGCCACATTGATATCTCTTTTTTGAGCCGTATTAAAGGTGAGATTTAATTTGGAATCCACTTCCGGATCTGCATTAAAGTGGTTAATCGTTGGTGGAACGATTCCATTTTGGATGGCAAGAATCGATGCAATCGATTCAATAATTCCGGCCGCTCCAAGCAAGTGTCCGGTCATGGACTTGGTAGAGCTGATATTTAAGTTGTATGCGTGATCACCAAAAAGTTTCAAAATGGCCTTGGTTTCACTTACATCACCCAGTGGGGTTGACGTTCCATGCACATTGATGTAGTCTACTTCCGTAGCGTCCATATTGGCGTCTCTCAATGCGTTTTTCATCACATTTAAAGCGCCAAGGCCTTCTGGATGAGGTGCTGTGATATGGTAAGCGTCGGCAGACATACCGCCTCCAACAATCTCTGCATATATTTTAGCTCCTCTTCTTTTGGCATGCTCATATTCTTCAAGAATCACAGCGCCGGCTCCTTCACCCAAAACAAATCCATCGCGATCCACATCGAATGGCCTTGAAGCGGTTTGTGGAGAATCATTTCTTTCAGACAAAGCATGTAATGCATTGAATCCGCCAATCCCTGTTTCTGTAATGGCTGATTCTGATCCTCCTGTTACCATCACATCAGCGTGGTTCAGTCGAATATAATTCAGCGCATCAATAAGGGCATTGGTAGAAGATGCACAAGCGGAAACGGTTGTGAAATTGGGTCCCCTAAAACCGTATTTAATGGAAATATGCCCTGAAGCAATATCCACAATCATTTTGGGGATGAAAAAAGGGTTGAAACGGGGTGTTCCATCGCCTTCAACAAAATTTTTGCACTCGTCATAGAAGGTTTTCAAGCCGCCAATTCCCGATCCTGTGATTACACCAACCCTATCCATGTCAAGGGTAGCCAAATCTAATTGGGAGTCTTTTACGGCCTCATCAACGGCAACGAGTGCAAATTGAGCGTATAAATCAAGCTTTCTGGATTCCTTCTTCTCGAAATATTGAAGAGGATCGTAATTTTTTATTTCGCAGGCAAAACGGGTTTTGAATTTGCTGCAATCAAATCGAGTGATTGGTGCAGCACCACTTTTACCTTCAATTAATTGACGCCAAAATTCAGGAACGTTATTCCCATTTGGAGTCAATGCCCCAAGTCCGGTAACTACAACCCTCCTGAATTTCATCTATTTAATTACTTGGAGTTTTTTTCAATATATTCGATGGCCTGACCTACAGTGCTGATCTTTTCTGCTTGGTCATCTGGAATTGCAATGTTGAACTCTTTTTCGAATTCCATGATCAATTCAACTGTATCTAAGGAGTCTGCTCCTAAATCATTGGTAAAGCCTGCTTCTGAAACGACTTCTTTTTCATCAACGCCTAACTTATCAACGATGATAGCTTTTACTCTTGTTGCAATATCTGACATTTTATTTCTGGTTTTGGTTATGTTTGTAAAAATAAGGGTGCAAAGAAACAAATTTATAAAATCAAAATCAAAATTATTTTTAATTTTTATTTATGCTTCGTTTTTTTATTTGAGTAATTTTGCGCCAAACACCGATAAAATTGAAAAAAATTGCCATTTTTTCTTCTTCTGAGGGTAGTAACGCAGCCAATTTGATGCATTATTTCAAAAATCATCCCTTTATAGGGGTTGATTTGCTCGTCTCTGACCGATTTTCTTCCCAATCTTTGGTGAAAGCAGCAGCATTTGGGGTGCCAACGTTTTCTTTTTCTGTCGCCAAGGAGGGCTTTCCGGCTCATTTACCCTTTCTTTTGAAAGAAAGAGGAATTGATTTAGTCGTTCTTGCCGGTTATTTTTCCTTGTTGCCTATCTGCATGATTGAGGCTTTTCCTCAAAAAATTATCAATATACACCCTTCTTTATTGCCCCATTTTGGAGGAAAAGGTTGCTATGGCTCAAAATTGCTTGACAAGATACTCCGAAGTGGGCATACCTCTACCGGTATCACCATTCATTTTGTGGATGAAGAATATGACCATGGGCAGATTGTTTTTCAGAAGGCATGTGAAATAGATCATGCGGATACAGTGGAAAGTCTTCGTGAACGCATGAAAATACTTGAATATCAATATTACCCAAAGGTTGTTGAGGCAATATTCGCATCTGCCCAGCAGGAGAAATTTGTTAAAGACGAAAGGATATGATTAAAATATATACTGATGGATCTTCAAGGGGGAATCCAGGACCCGGTGGGTTTGGTGTGGTTATGATTTTAGGTGCCCATCGGAAAGAAATTTCAAAAGGTTTTCGGCTGACGACAAACAATCGTATGGAGCTTTTGAGTGTTATTGAAGCCCTTGAATCCTTGAAAAAAGATGGTTTGGA
>CANKSK010000261.1 GCA_947485425.1 Bacteroidota bacterium
GAATTTTAAAAGGGGGGCAAAGGTAAACCTTTCCTATAAATTTTACAATAGGTTTTGATTTTCAAGTAATTTTTGACGGAAAGAGGGCTTTTTTACAGCAGATACATGGTCTGTTTTACCGCACGAATCACCTTGGCGGGATTGGGCAGATAGGCATCAATAAGGGTTGGCGCATACGGCAAAGGCACATCGCCACCCATCACCCGAAGAATGGGCGCATCGAGGTAATCAAAGGCATCTTTCTGCACCTTGAAAGCGATTTCAGTGGCAATAGAACCCAATGGCCAAGATTCCTCCACCAAAACCAAACGATTTGTTTTTCGAACGGATTTTATAATGCAGGCATAGTCTATGGGTCTTACCGTGCGCAAATCAATAACTTCAGCATCTATATTTTCTTTTGAAAGCTCTTCTGCGGCTTGCAAAGCAATTTTCATCATCTTACCGAAGGAAACAATGGTAACGTCTTTCCCTTCTTTTTTTATTTCAGCAACACCTATCGGTATCAGGTATTCCCCTTCCGGAACCTCTGCCTTATCGCCATACATTTGCTCAGACTCCATAAAAATGACCGGGTCATTATCCCTGATAGAGGATTTTAACAATCCTTTAGCATCGGCTGGATTAGAAGGAACAACGACCTTTAAGCCAGGACAATTGGCGTACCAGCTTTCAAAAGATTGCGAATGCTGTGAACTGAGCATCCCTGCAGAGCCCGTAGGCCCTCTAAAAACAATCGGAACGGTAAACTGCCCCCCAGACATAGACATCATTTTAGCAGCAGAATTGACCACCTGATCTATCGCCACCAAAGAAAAATTAAAAGTCATAAATTCAATGATAGGTCGCAAACCATTCATCGCAGCACCCACACCGATTCCGGAAAATCCCAACTCGGCAATGGGCGTATCTATAACCCGCTCAGGACCAAATTCATCTAGCATCCCTTGGCTTACCTTGTAAGCACCATTATATAATGCGACTTCCTCCCCCATAAGAAAAACCCTTTCATCCCTACGCATTTCTTCATTCATTGCTTCTCGCAAAGCTTCTCTGAATTGTATCTGTCTCATCTATTTTATTTTTATCGGGCCAAAATTAAGAAAAATCCATAATCTTTAACCTGCAATATTTTATATGTTCCATTCTATTGTAAAAAATCACCCTTCTACTGCCTGAAATATAGGCCTTTAATCCGCCTCTTCATCCACTACCATTTGGTAGGCAGCCTTCAATTCATGCAAAGTTCGCTGATTTCCCTGCGCAGCAGCCAACAATATCCCCTTCGTATATACCTTTTTGGCGCCTGCCAAATCACCCAACAATTCACATACCTTACCCAGCTGATAATAGGCAGCCAAATAGGCTTCATCCGCATTCAGGATATCCTCATAATACCGTCTTGCCTTTTCGAAGTTTCCCATGGAAGTAAATTCCATCGCCAAGGCATATCTCAAAAACAAATCCCCAGGATTTTCATCCAGCATTTGCGCTAATTCATTCACTCTGTTTTTTTGCATTTTATTTTCAATTCATTTTAAATTAATTTACTTTTGTCATTCAATCCTATAATGTCATAATTTTCATGAAAATTCTTGTTTGCATCAGCTATGTACCGGATACGACCACAAAAATAAATTTTAAACCTGACAATAAGTCTATTGATATCAGTGGCGTTCAATTTATTATCAATCCAAACGATGAAATTGCCCTTTCCAAAGCCTTGGAATTAACGGCTGAAGGAACTTCAGGAACGGTAACGGTCATGAATGTAGGCCCAGCCGTAACGGAAGCCGTCATCAGAAAGGCCTTGGCAACAGGAGCCAACGATGCTGTTCGCATCAATGCAGAACCCGCAGACGCATTTTTTACAGCCTCGCAAATTGCAAGCTATGCAGAAGCACAAAAATTTGATCTCATTTTTACCGGAAGTGAATCCATTGATTTTAATGGCGCACAAACAGGTGGTATGATTGCCGAAATTCTTGGCATCCCTTCCATTGAATTCGCCAAATCTTTAACCATAAACGATGGCATTGCCACCGCCGACAAAGAAATTGAAGGTGGAAGGGAAACTTTATCCGCACCATTGCCTTTGGTGATTTGCGCCTGTGAAGGAATGGCCGAAGCTAGAATTCCAAATATGAGAGGAATTATGTCGGCAAGAACCAAACCCCTACTTGTCATTGAACCCACAGAAATACTGGCAGCAACCGAAGTTGTATTTCTTGAAAAACCCAAATCGAGAGGTCAAGTGCAAATGATTGATGCCTCAGAAGCCGAAAAATTGATTGATTTACTCCATTCTGAAGCCAAAGTAATCTAAATACCCTTTTAAAAACAATTGATGTATGTCTGTTTTAGCATTTATAGAAAGCAATGATGGCAAATTAAAGAAATCAGCCTTTGAGGTACTCAGCCATGCCTTCGAAATCGGATCAAAATCCGGAAATCCAACGATTGCCGTTTGTTTTGGCAATATAGCTGCCGAAGAAATTGAAAAACTAAAAAACTACGGAACGCGAAAGGTTTTAAAAATCAGCGATGCAAAGACTGCGCAGTTTTTATGCCAACCATATGCCAGTATATTGTCTGCTGCTGCTAAGCAGGAAA
Source organism: Bacteroidota bacterium (assembly GCA_947485425.1). Classification (GTDB taxonomy): domain Bacteria; phylum Bacteroidota; class Bacteroidia; order AKYH767-A; family CANKSK01; genus CANKSK01. Next base: position 2,614 of record CANKSK010000261.1, read on the forward strand.
ATGCAAAATATATCGTTCTTGCCAATTCATATGCAGGCAGAAGCTTGGCACCGCGACTCTCCATTAAACTAAAAGCAGGGTTAATTTCAGGCGCAAATGGCGAATTCAGGACTGATGATACGGGTGCATTTGTTTTCAAAAAAAATGCCTTTTCTGGTAAAGCTTTCGCTGAAATAAAGACCAAAACCCCCATATCCATTATTGCTTTGGCACCCAATGCGGTAAAAGTTCAAGAAAACCCTTCGGAAACAATGGATGTCATTGAATTTAATCCTGAAATACCATCTACTGATTTCTCATTAAAAAGCATCAGTATCAAGCGTGCAGAAGGGAAAATACCTCTCCCTGAAGCAGAATTGGTTGTCTCTGCAGGACGAGGCATGAAAGGCCCTGAAAACTGGGGCATGATAGAGGAGCTTGCCTCTGAACTTGAAGCCGGAACGGCCTGCTCTAAACCTGTGTCGGATGCCGGATGGAGACCACATGAGGAACACGTTGGACAAACGGGAATCGCTATTGCACCCAATTTATACATTGCCATTGGCATCTCAGGAGCGATACAGCATCTTGCAGGTGTTAGCTCCTCAAAGGTAATTGTGGTCGTTAACAAAGATCCCGAAGCTCCATTTTTTAAAGCTGCTGA
>CANKSK010000262.1 GCA_947485425.1 Bacteroidota bacterium
GCTGCCGGTGGTTCTAATACTATTTTGCCGAGAATCGTAGGCCCAGTAAGCTTTTGGAAGCTAGTTCTATATAAGTCATCCTTAACAGGCTCCTCTTTTACAGGCACCTCCGGGATGATTTCTATGGGCGCCTCAATGATAGGTGCCTGTGCAATAACTTCCGGAATGACTACAATGGGCTCTTCTTTTGGAGAAACAATTTCTTCCTCCTTTTTTTCTTCCGTTTTTTTCTTAGCACCCTTAGGTTTGGGCTTAAAAATGTCCAAATCTATCTTGTCAATGACCTTAATGCCTACACCTTTTTCTGCCTTGGCTTTGATAACCTCCGGTTCAGGACTTTTTTCTTTGGGTGCTTCTGCTACTGGCGTCTCTATTTTTTCCGCCGGCTTTTCCTCCTTTTTTTCAGGTGCTTTTTCTGCTGCCTTTTCTTCCTGTTTTTTTGCCTTGGTTTCTCCTTCATATGGAGATGCATTGATGTTTTTTATCAATACTTCCTTGGATTCTTTTTCCCTGATTACAGGTTCTGATGTTTCTTCAGCATCAAGTACCATGGCATCAGCCTTTTTAAGCTTGCCAATGGTTATGCTTTGAGATTCTTCTTTCGCTCCCTTGTCTGCCTGAAACTCTTTTAAAAGGATGCGATAAACCTCGTCCGATATTTTTGTGTTCGGATTAATATCAATCTTTTGGCCCTTGGTATTGAGAAAGTCAACAATGGTATTTACCCCAATGTTTAACTCCTTGGTTACTTTGCTCAGCCTGATTGTTTTTTCTGCTTCTGGCATTTATTTGTATTTATATATTTTTCCCCAATGCTTTTTGTGTCATTTTGACACATTCTTTCAGGAAATGCTTATTCAAACTCTGATTTTAGAATTCTGATCACTTCTTTGATGGTTTCTTCCTCTAAATCTGTTCTTTTTACCAAGTCTTCAACTCCGATATCAAGCACGCTCTTGGCTGTATCACAGCCAATGGCTTTTAATTCATCAAGTATCCATCCGTCAATCTCATCGATAAATTCCTCTAGATCCACATCTTCCATATCTTCATCTGTGTCCCTGTAGACATCAATTTCATATCCGGTTAATTTTCCAGCGAGTCTGATGTTATATCCACCTTTTCCAATTGCCAACGACACTTGATCCGGCTTTAGAAATACGGAGGCTCTATGCGTAGTTTCATCTAATTTTACTGAAGAAATTTTCGCAGGACTCAACGCTCTCGTAATATATAAGGAGGTGTTATTGGTGTAATTGATTACATCAATGTTTTCATTGTGCAATTCTCTTACGATGCCATGAATACGACTTCCTTTCATTCCTACGCACGCTCCTACTGGGTCAATTCTGTCATCATAGGACTCAACCGCTACTTTGGCTCTTTCTCCTGGCTCGCGAACAATATTTTTTATGGTGATCAGTCCATCGAAAACCTCTGGTACTTCTAGCTCAAATAATTTTTTAAGGAAGAGTGGTGAGGTTCTTGATAGTATAATTTTCGGATTGGCATTTATCATTTCAACCCGCTGAATAACGGCGCGAACAGCATCTCCCTTTTTAAAGAAGTCCGATGGGATTTGCTCGTTTTTAGGCAAGATCAACTCATTGCCCTCATCATCCATGACCAAAGTTTCCTTTTTCCAAACCTGATATACTTCTCCAGTTACAATCTCTCCTACACGGTCTTTGTATTTTTTGAATACACCATCTTTTTCAAGCTCTAGGATTTTGGCAACTAAATTTTGACGAGCAGCAAGAACGGATCTGCGACCGAAATCAAGAAGCTTTACTTCCTCTGAAACTTCTTCCCCAATTTCAAAATCCGGTTCTATCTTGATGGCTTCTGAATATTCTATCTGTGTATTCGGGTCTTCAACAGTGCCATCCTCAACAATGATTCGGGTTCTCCAAACCTCTAAGTCTCCCTTGTCAATATTTATGATGATGTCGAAATTATCTGCCGAACCATGTTTCTTCTTCAGCATGCTTCTGAATACATCTTCAAGAATATTCATCATCGTTGGGCGATCAATGTTTTTAAAGTCTTTGAACTCTGAGAACGATTCTATTAATTCTGCGTGTTCCATTCTGTTTTTAGTTTATAAATTATTTAAATGAAATTACTATTTTAGATTCCTTTATTTCGTTGAAGGGGATTTGTGTTTGTATTTTGACTGTCTTTTTTTTCTTGTTTTCCTTGCTAGTGATGATTTCCTCTATTTGAATTTCATTTTCTGAAACCTCTAGCAAGATTCCTGTTTTTTCTGCTCCTGAAAGCGTTGTCACTTGTAGTGTTCTTCCTAAACTTTTTACATATTGCCTATAAACCTTCAAGGGACTTTCTAGGCCTGGGGAGGAAACTTCAAAATCATGCGTTTCAAGTGCGCCATGTTCTTCTAACAAGGCCTCTAGAAATCGGCTCAAGCGCACGCACTCTCGAATCGTTATCCCTTGGTCACGGTCTATCAATACCGAAATCCTTCCGGATTGGATGCTTACCTCTACGAGAAAAGCATCTAGCTCCTGAAGTTTTTCTTGTATAACTTCCTGTATGTATGTTTCTGTTATCAGCATTTTTGGCAAATAAAAAGGGGACTTTAAGTCCCCCTTCGCTTCTTCTTTGTAAATTTCAGTGCAAATGTACGAAAGAAAATAAGATTTTCAAATAGAAATGATAAAAATCAATAAATATAGCGTATTCCATTGTTGTACAATAGATTAGGCTGTATTTAAGCTTGCATTTTGCTTTCTCATACCTGCCGATTACCTGATATTTTCTTCAATATGCCTTTTATTCAGGGTGATTAGATACTTTTATCCCGTATTTTCGTCTTTTTTTTAGCTTTTGGCCTTTGTTTTAGGCAACCAATTATTTGTCTATCCTTTCCGCTTGGATCACTGTTTTTTTGCTCTTTTTGATATCTTCATATTGGGATTTTTTGCTCAGAAATTTTTATAATATAGCTTGTTTTTACAATTTGATGACAATTGGAATCTTGCTGATACCGAATTTTGTGGCATATATTGAATACTTGTGAATAGATTAAAAATTATTGCTTTCAATCATTCCGGAACCGGTTTGGAAAACTTGGCCACTTTTTTTGTGGAAGAGCAAGATCAACCCCTGCGAATACAAGCATTGAAAGCCCATATGCAATTGGACGAAATCTTTTTTATCGCCACTTGTAACCGCGTTGAATTTGTTTTCGTCAGTAATGAAAATCTGAATCAGGAATACATAGACA
>CANKSK010000263.1 GCA_947485425.1 Bacteroidota bacterium
AAAATACGTCTGTGAATCAAGAAGTATTAGTATCGGATACACTTTCTAAGGGTGCTGTGGATACCATTGTTTATTGGACTGCTGCAGATATAGCATCGATTGCAGATGCAAAGCAAAAGGACTTGGTGCTTTATGGAAAAGAGTTAATCGCTCATACCGCCAAATACTTCGGTCCAAAAGGGACTGTGAAGGCGATGAGTAATGGCATGAATTGTCAGAATTGTCATTTGAATGCAGGGACAAAAGTTTTTGGAAATAATTATGGATCTGTAGCCTCCTTGTATCCAAAGTTTAGGCCTCGAAGTGGGAGTGTAGAAAATATTTACAAACGTATTAACGATTGTATTTCACGTAGTTTAAATGGACAGCAATTGGATACCTTGAGCAAAGAAATGCAGGCGATAAAGGCATATATTGAATTTATAGGAAGCAATGTGCCAAAGGGCGAAAAAGCTGCTGGTTCAGGATTTAAGGAACTTGCCTATCAAGATGTGGCTGCCGATACTGCAAAAGGAAGAGTGGTATTTAAAACCAAATGTGTTGTTTGTCATCAAGCAAATGGGGAAGGTTTGTTGCTTGCCGATGGAACAGAATATACCTATCCGCCTTTGTGGGGATCGCATAGTTACAATGATGGTGCAGGATTATTTCGACTCAGCAAGCTTGCTCAATACGTGAAATACAATATGCCTTTTGGGGTAGATTATAAAAATACGCAATTGGGAGATGAAGAAGCATGGGATGTAGCCGCATTCATTAATTCACAAGCACGTCCGCATAAAACATTTCCCAAAGATTGGCCTGATATTTCTCAAAAGCCGGTAGATCATCCCTTTGGGCCTTATGCAGATTCTTTTTCTGAAAAACAGCATAAATATGGGCCTTTTAAACCCATTGTCGCTGAACAAAAAAAACGTGAAAAGAAAGCTAAAATCTAAGATTTGAGATTTCATTTTATGATCATTCTATAGATTTTATATTCCATGAAAAGCAGAAGAAATTTCGTTAAAAAACTAAGTGCAATAGGCGGCTTGGGTTTGGTTTCCGGTATGCCATTTATCTCTCTTGCAAAGGAAGAGGACTCGAAAGATGCTGAAATGGAGGAATCCAATCAGGAAGTTATTTCATTGACCATTTTACAGACAACGGATGTGCATTGTCAGGTTCATGCGCATGATGAACTTTTTTGGGAAAATGGGAAGGTCGTATTTCGAAAGACCGGAGGATATGCTGCCCTTGCATCCTATTTTGAATCTGAAAAAAAGAAAAAAGATTCTGTTTTTATTGTCGATACAGGCGATATGTTTCAGGGAAGTGAATTGTCTGTAAAGACCACTGGTGAAGCCATGCTACCCATTTTAAATGCGATGGATTATCAATTGTTTTTGCCGGGAAATTGGGAGGTTGTATACTATAAAAAGGCCATGCAAAATTTATTGGGGTCTTTGCATGCGCCCAAAATTTGTGCCAATATGTATCATGATGCTGGCGATGGCAAAAGAGGGGAGATGATTTTTTTGCCTTATCACATTTGGAATGTCAAAGGAATCAAAATAGGTTTTATAGGATATACAGATCCATTGGTTCCCATTCGTCAATCGCCGAATTATAGCAAAGGAATTGTGTATGCAAAACCGGAGGAAAATCTAGCACATTATATTGATTTATTAAAAAATCAGGAGCATTGTTCTTCTGTGATTTTGCTTGCACATCTGGGCTTATCGCAGCAGATTGCACTAGCCAATTCAGAAGCATGTAAGGGTGTTGATTATATCTTGGGTGGCGATACCCATGAGCGTGTTCGCAAGCCCATCGTATGCAAGTATAGCAAGGTCGTTGAGCCGGGAGCATTTGGGTCCTTTGTAGGCAAATTGCATCTGCAATTTAAAAAGGGATTGCTTGTGAAAGATGAATATGAATTGGTTGAAATTGGTGAAAAAATTCTTGCGCATTCAAAACAGATGGAAGCCATTATTCAGCAAAAGGAGAATGCTTTTAAAAATGATATGGATACTATTATCGGTTATAGCAGCATTCCGTTATATCGTTATTTTGTCATTGAAAATACCATTGATACTTTGATTACAGATGCATTGCATTGGAAATATCCGGAGGTGGATATTGTTTTGTCGAATGGGTTTCGTTTTTGTCCTCCACTTTCAACACCTGATCATACTGGAAATATTCCAATTACAGAAAGTTATCTGTATGATATGTTGCCAGTGAATAGTCAGGTGCGGACAGGTATGGTCAGTGGGAAACAGTTGCATACTTGGTTAGAAAAGGAGTTGAATAATGTTTTTGCCAAAGAGGCCTCAGAGCGTATTGGCGGCTGGCTTGTTAAATTTAAGGGCATGGAAATTCGTTTTCATGCCTATGGTCCGCAAGGCAGTCGATTAGAGGAGGTAAGGGTAGGAGGTCTTCCATTGTCACTCGATAAAATGTATCGTATTTGTGCTTGTGAGCGTGATGGGGATCCTGCTGATATGCTATGCCGTTTCAAGAATGTGCTTGATGCGAAAAATACCGAGGACAACTTGCATGGTGTACTGAAAGGATATTTATCTGTTCATTCACCTGTAACCCCTATGCCTAGAGGAAATGCAGTGGCAATGGATGCACCTCAAAGTCTTTTGAGTCAGATCAGTGGTGTTGATTATCAATTTTATTGATCGTGATTTCAGTTTTGTTTTATTTTAAATTCAGTGTTATATTTGCTCCATACATTTATTTTTAATTCCCCAAGCTTATGTCTAATTTATCGTTTTTTAAAACTTGCATGGCAAATGAGTTTTCTGCCAGCCTTGCGCTTATTCAAGCATGTCCGACGGATCGATTAGACTATCGACCACATGCGGTAAATCGTTCTGCATATGAATTGATAGAGCATATTGTTGCTCATGTTTTGGATTTGAAAATCATCTTGTTAAATGATCGTTGCGATGAGACCTTGACTTATGCTTTAACGAGCAGTGCGGATGCGGCTGATCATTTGCGTGCATTATGGAAAGAGGTAGAAGGAATTTTAGACACTTACAGTGAAGTGGCTTGGGAAAAGGAGTCAGTAGAATTGCTGGTGCATGGAAAATCTTTTGTTACCCTGCCGAGGACACAAATGATGTGGTTCTTTTTCTTTGATATCATCCACCATCGTGGGCAGCTATCAAGTTATGTCAGGCCCATGGGGGGTAAAAACCCAGCAGTGTATGGTTATAGTGCGGACACGTTATAGG
>CANKSK010000264.1 GCA_947485425.1 Bacteroidota bacterium
GCTGGAGAGCCATTATTGCCAAAGAATTCACTGTGGCCAATGTGGAAAGAGTTGCTGAGGCAACTGCCAAATGGCTTCAACAACAAAATAAACCTTCCGTTGTGGTGGGTCATGATTGTCGTTTTGCCGGTGAACTTTTTGCGGAAACGGTTACCAAAATACTTTGTTCTTATGGCGTTAAAGTATATTTAGCCAAAGGCTTTGTTTCTACACCCATGATTTCATTGGGAACGGTAAAAATGAAGTCAAATTTAGGAATCATTATAACGGCAAGTCACAATCCGCCTGTTTACAATGGTTTTAAGCTGAAAGGTCATTATGGTGGTCCTCTTTTGCCTGAAAATGTCGATGAAATTGAAAAATTAATACCTGATGTAGCCGCTATTGATACTTCATCGCTCGGCTTGCACGATTTTCTAAAAAGTGGTTTGCTAGAATATATTGACTTGGAAAGCATGTACTGCAAACAAGTTGAAGAAAACTTTGATCTCGATGCCATTCGAAATTCAGGGATGAACTTCGCATATGATGCCATGTATGGTGCAGGTCAAAATGTGATGAGAAGGCTATTGCCCGATATCACCACCTTGCATTGCGATTATAATCCGGGTTTTGAAGGTGTTCCACCAGAACCCATTCTTAAAAATTTAGGGGAATTTTCTGAGATGATAAAACTCAGCGGCGATATTGATTGCGGCTTGGTTACCGATGGAGATGCAGACCGATTAGGGATGTTTGACAACAAAGGAAATTTTATCGATTCACATCACATCATCCTGTTGTTGATTCACTATTTATACAAGTACAAAGGGCAAAAAGGAAAAGTATGTACGGCTTTTTCTTCTTCACAAAAAATAAATACACTATGTGAAATATATGGCTTGCCATTGGATATTGTTAAGATTGGGTTTAAATACATCTGCGGTATTATGATTACCGAAGATGTGTTGGTTGGTGGAGAAGAATCCGGCGGTATCGCCATTAGAGGTCATATTCCCGAAAGAGATGGAATTTGGATGGGTATGGTTATTTGGGAGTTTATGGCTAAATCCGGTAAAAGTTTGCAGGAACTGATTCAGGAAGTTTATGCATTGACAGGTCCTTTTGCTTTTGAACGCTCTGATTTGCAAATCGAGGAAAGTTTGAAACAGCAAATCATTGAAAATTGCGAAAAAAATGTGTACCAGTCTTTTGGTGAGTTTAAGGTTACCAAACTAGATACCTTAGACGGGTATAAATATTATTTCGAAAATGGAGATTGGTTGATGATCAGGCCTTCAGGCACAGAGCCTGTATTGCGAACCTATGCAGAGTCTTCTGATCGAAAAAGTGCTCTTCATATTCTTGAAACAGCCCGAAAAGTATTGTTGGATTAATCTGAATTACTGCCTTCTTAGCATCATTCCAAGCAAATAGATTTTATACCTATTTCTGGATATGTGTTATTTTGACACATCATATTTTATCTGCTTGCTTTGGGCATAAAATGTATTTCTTTGGATCCGCAAAAAACGCCATTAATCTATCGCTTGAAATTATTTTTAGCAGGATTCTTGTTTTTTGCTTTTTCCTTTCAGGGTATTAGGGCTCAAGACAGTCTTTCTATTGCCAATCCAACGAAAATGGATGTAGCAAAGCGTGTCAAAATAGTTGGCATGGCATCGGCTGGCTTGTATGTCGGTAGCATGGCGGTTTTATATTCTGCTTGGTATAAAGGATTTGCTACTGAAAAATTTCATGCTTTTAATGATACCCATGAATGGTTGCAAATGGATAAGGCTGGGCATGTATTTAGCGCTTATCACATCAGTCGATATGCTTCAGATCTGGCATCATGGACCGGTCTAGATAGGAATGTCAATGCGTGGACCGCTACAGCTGCCTCATTATTATGCATGACTTCGATAGAAGTTTTTGATGGGTTTTCACATGGTTGGGGCTTTTCATCGGGAGATATGCTAGCCAATATCAGTGGGGCAGGCCTTTTTTTGGGGCAGGATCTGGCATGGCAGGAACAGCGAATTCGCATGAAATATTCTTTTCGTACAAGTGCATATGCTGTATATCGTCCCAATTTGCTTGGGCATAGCCTTGCAGAACAGATGCTGAAAGATTACAATGCTCAAACCTATTGGCTATCGATCAATCTTTCTTCTTTTGCCTCCTCAAATACAAAGATACCCTCCTGGCTCAGTTTGGCTTTTGGCTATGGTGCAGAGGGAATGATTGGAGGCAATGCAAATCCCATCAGAGATGCTGCAGGGAATCCGTATCCGCAATTTCAAAGAAACAGGCAATTCTTTTTTTCACCGGAAATTGAACTGTCGAGAATCAAAACCAAAAAAAGATGGTTGAAATCGGTATTGAATAGTGTTAGCATGATCAAAATACCCTTACCTACCCTTGAATTGAAAAGCAATGGGAAATGGGTGATGCACCCCATTTACTTTTAAGGAGTCAAATCAGGTTGATTCTTTTCAGCAAATTGTCTTTGTAGTTCTTTCCTATGGGTAGCAGTTTTTTCCCCAAGCGGATATGGTTGTTTTCAATTTCTGTAATGGCATTGAATCTCACGATATAAGATCGGTGTATACGAATAAATTCATCAGCAGGAAGCTTGGATTCAAAGCCTTTCATGGTGCCATGAATGGTAAAGGTTTTGGTATCCGTGTAAATACTGACATAGTCAGCCAAAGCCTCAATCATCAATATATTTTCTGTATTGATTTTGATTAATTTCGCCTCTGATTTTACAAAAATAGAATGATCTTCCGGATGCAGTAAAACTTTGTTTTTCTTTATATTCCATCGATCTTTTACTTTGTTAACAGCATTTAAAAAGCGACTCAGTACCAATGGTTTTAATAGAAAATCATCAATGTTAAAATCAAATGCATCTAGCGCATAGTCCTTGTTGGAGGTAACAAATATAACCTGCGGTTTATAGGTGAGAATTCTCAAAAAATCGAGGCCTGAAATTTCAGGCATTTCAATATCTAAGAATATCAAATCAGGTAATTCTTTTGTCGTGAATTCAAGGGCATCTTTTGAATTGTTAAAAGAACCTATCAAATCTAAAAAAGGCGCTTTTGAAATGCAGTGTTGAAGAGCATTTATAGATATTTGATCATCATCAATAATTATGCATTTCATTTTCTCAAAAAATAAATTTAGCTATAAAATATACAAGTTGAAGATACTAAATAAATGCCTGATTTGAAAAAATAAA
>CANKSK010000265.1 GCA_947485425.1 Bacteroidota bacterium
CTGCCAACCATGAAATTTGCTACCCTTATAAGCGATTTCAATAAAATATCTTTGCAAAAGTGCCGAAGTATCCAATGCTAATAAAACTTAATTTTTCTTGCGGCAAATAAACACATTCTCAACAAAATCAAACCATGCTTAAACCTTGAAATATTTGTACTTCCATAGGTTCTTTCACGATACCGGATAGGCAATTCAACAATTCTCAGGTTGAGCTTATACGCCCCAAATATGAGATCAAAATCTCCAAAAGGATCAAATTCTCCAAAAAATGAACGATTGGATTTCAATCGATAATAATCCGTTCTGAAAATCACTTTTGTTCCGCATAGGGTATCCTTAAAAGGTTGATCAAGAAGCCAAGAAAAGGCCATACTGAAAAACTTATTTCCAAGGAGATTTAAAAAGCGCATGGCTTCTTTTTCCATCGGGTATACCAAGCGCGAGCCATTGATAAAATCACCTCTACCAGAAGCCATCACTTGATAAAACTTGATAAGATCTTCAGGTGGCACCGTTAGATCTGCATCTAGAATCATCAAGATGTCGCAAGTGGCCATATCGTAGCCTTTTCGCACAGCGTCAGCCTTTCCCTTCCCGCTTTGACGGCCGATTTTAATATCATGGGTAGAGGCATATTTTGTCTGTATTTCACAAATTTTATCCCAAGTATCATCCGTGGAATTACCTTCAATAAAAATGATTTCAGTATGATTTCCCAACTTGGGCAAACGCAGAATGGCATTTTCGATGTTACCACTTTCATTGCGGGCCGGAATGACTACTGAAACAGAATATTTATGTTTGCTTTCTTCCTCCGAAACAATAGGCAAAGGCTTTGCAAAGGTATAGTGATTGAGGCAGAAATATCGAAAGAATGGCAATTTAGCCACATACTTATTCAGAATACTTGAAATAATAGGTATGTAAAAAGGGAATAAAATCCTTCGGGTATCCCTGTAGACATCAAAACCAGAAATAAAGAGGAGGTTTTTAATATCTTGTTGGGTCAACCAATTTTGAATAGGTGTGCGAAGTTTAATTCCCAAACTTTCAGAAAGTTTCAATACCGGTTCCCACAAATAATTGTAATAGGTGACCAATACCTTGGTGTTGAGATGACACAACTGCTGAATACAGGTAAAAACAGCCTGTACATCATCTAAATATCCGACCAAATCCGAAATAATAATCAAATCAAATTTACGATCCATTTGAATTTCTTCAGCCTGCATTTCAAGAAATTCAACATCCGGATAATTTTTACGCGCTTGATCCAACATCTTAGAGCTGAAATCAATACCCACTCTATTCTTGCCTTTGATACTGCCTATAAGCCTTCCTGTGCCACAACCAATTTCAAGCACAGAAAACTCATCATGGGAAAAGTAATCACAATAGCGCACAATCTGCCTTTTGTAATACAAATTCAACTTTCTCTTTGCAGTTTGTTCCGCGATGCGGTCGAAATATGCTATTTTTTCTTTTTTCAAATTAGTATTTTATTTCATACAACCATGATTGCTCATCATCTCCTTCCACATGAATCATTTTTACTTTCTCAGGATACTTATCCACAATGGGTTTCAGCATTTTGTGAAGGGTATTGATGACATTGGCCGTTTTTTGATAGGTATTAAAACGCAGGCTTGCGATCAAGACATGCGTCACTTTATTTTTTTGAAAATACAAAAGGTTTGTATCTGCATTATCTGACTTCACAAAATACACGGGAAAAAATTTCTTTCCATGCCCATAAATGGTCGACATTGCAGCTTTTCTACTGGCAACAAGCATTTTTTTACCGGGATTTTGCGCTGCATAGGTATCCATATATTCAGAGGCCCAGTTGCTCATTTTCAAGAAATTTGCGTAATCAGGCGTATATCCATAATAAATGTCACCAGCTAAATTGCGCTTCAATACAGGCATATTTTTGTTTATTTTTCCAATATCGCTAAAAAAGCCCAAGAGTACCAATAAACACATCAGAAAAAACAATGGCCCCTGAACAATAATATGTCCTGCCTTTTTAGCAAACATATATAGTGCCGAAAAAACAAATAATATAAAATAAGGAAGGTAAATAATGATCAAACGATCCTGATTCCAGTTTACTTGTAAAACCAAAAATGTGGTTAAAAATCCAAACATGATATGAAGCCCTAAATAAAAAAGATAGGTATTCTTTTTCCATACGGTCCATAAAGCAAACAAAAACACTGCGATCACAAGCAAAGAAAGAAACGTACTGGTAGGTTCAAATTTCAATTCAGGTCTTAGATTCATCAAACGAAACAAGTGAATTGAAATATAATTCTGAAAATTTGTAATAAATCGATTTACAAAACCACCAAAATCTTCCAGACCTTTTGCAGGGTCATAAAAATCCTTTTGTAGCAATTTCTCCAATTGTCCGGGAGTAGCACCTCTAAAGCTTCGCAGAATGACTTCATAAGGAATTTTAAAAAGCAAGAAGCTGCCAGCAGCAAAGGCAGCCCATTTAAATTCTTTTCGCAAGAGAAAGAAAAAGACAAAGGCCACCACTGCTGTTATGGCAATATTTTTGGCTAGTGTGACCAAAAAGACCAAAAAACCACAAATCAACCAGTATTTTATGGAAGACTGTAGAGATTGCCCTTCCTTGCCAATCCAATCGATCAGTTTGAAAATAAAAAAGATAAAAACAGACTGCAAAAACATAAAAAAGGATTCTGTATAGGTCTGGCTATCATAATAATGTATAAAGTGATTGCAAGCAATAAAGGAGAGGACCAAAAACAAAACGGACATAGGAATTCGTCTGCGAAATGCCAGAAAAATAAATACAAAATGGCCGGCAGAAAACAACAAGGAAAACACTTTGAGGAAAATCAAGTTCACACCAAAAATGGAGATGGGAATTGACAAAAAGAGGGGATACAAAACCCCGGCAAAACTGGGGTAAATTTTTTCCTGCACAAAGGCGATAGCCTGCTGTATATAGGTTGCATCGTCCAATCCGATGCTTAGCTTGACATCAAACAAAAAAACACCACTTAATAAAGAAAACAATAACAATGAAACAAAAGCAAACATTTCATTTTTGACAAAAAAGTTTTCTATTTTATCTAAGAAATCAGTATTTGCAACCGATTTCTTGGACACTGCCGGGGCAACTTTAGGTTTTACCCTACCTTTGTTTTTATCATCAGATATCTTCGCCATACACAGATTTTGGTTTGA
>CANKSK010000266.1 GCA_947485425.1 Bacteroidota bacterium
AACCACCATAAACGGCAGGTTCAAATAAACCGCAAATCAAGAGCACGAGTGCAGAAAGAAAAGCAATAATTAAATTTCCAAGGATGACCATTCCTTTATAGGTGGTAGAATAAAAATAGAGCAGACCGGCGCAAATGATCTGAATCATTCCCAAATTTATTTTATGTAGTTTGTATCCCACATAAAAACCAAGAAGGATGCCTAACAAATTGAATATCCAATACCAATTAAAAGCAGCTTTTCTACTGATTTCATTCCCAATGATTACCTTTTGGGGTTTGTTGATTACATCTGTATCTACATCATAATAATCATTGATGATATATCCTGCTGCGGCAATCAAGAGGGTTGAAAAAACCAAAAATCCAAAATCGTAAGGATGCAAGCTGGTATCAATGACCAGGCATTGTCGGGTGAGGATTTGTGTGACAAGGACAATAAGCAAGTTGGGCCATCGAATGAGACGAAGAAATCCGATCATGGGTGCTATGAATTAAAATATATTTAGTGATTGGGTTCTTTTTCGTTGCCATAAGGCCATAGACCCTGAACGCGCATAACTTGTTCGATGACATCTCTTGCACAACCCTTTCCACCCTTTAAGGGGGAAACATAATGTGATATTTGCTTGATTTCTTCTACCGCATCTTTGGGGCATGTGGGGGTGCCTATTTTTTTCATGACCTCCAAATCGGGAATGTCATCACCCATATACAAAATTTGGTCTTTCTCGATTTGATAGGTCAACATAAATTCATCCAAAGCTTCCGTTTTATCATCTACACCAAGGTATAAATTAAAGATGCCTAACTTTTGGAGTCTTTTGATCACCCCTTCAGATTTTCTGCCAGAAATGATTGCCATCTGAAAACCTGCTTTTATGGCGAGTTGCATGGCATATCCATCTTTGATATTCATCGTCCGGATTTGCTCCCCATCAGGCATAAGAATCAAGGAGCCATCGGTTAAAACACCATCCACATCAAAGATAAAGGCCCGTATGTGTTGTAATTTTTCTTTAAAATTTGTCATCATTGGCTTTTGGCATCAATAATTTTTAGATAGGATTGGTTTTTTTGGTAAAATTTGATTTGCGACTTTCCTACTCGAAAGGGCAAAAATAATAAAAAATTATGGTTATGTTTGCACCCAAGGCATATACAGAATGATGAATAAACAGCAAAAAACCAACCCTTTCAATATTATAGTCATTGTATCTGCTTTGGGTTACTTTGTGGATATATATGATTTAATCCTTTTTAGTGTGGTTCGCAAATCCAGTTTAGAATTTCTGGGTTTTTCAGGGGCTCAGCTCATGGAAAAGGGCGTTTACCTGCTCAATTATCAGATGGCGGGTATGCTTGTCGGCGGTATCTTATGGGGCATTTGGGGAGATAAAAAGGGTAGGGTATCGGTTTTGTTTGGCTCTATATTGATGTATTCGCTTGCCAATATCGCCAATGGCTTGGTAACCGATATTGATACCTATGCATTGCTTCGATTTTTTGCAGGCATTGGATTGGCAGGGGAGTTAGGTGCAGGAATTACCCTGGTAAGTGAAACCATGACCAAGGAGCGCCGCGGATATGGGACCATGCTTGTGGTCTCTTTTGGCGTGATGGGTGCTATTTTGGCCGCCTATATCGGAAACCACTTTCTTTGGCAAACGTCCTATTTTATCGGCGGTGGATTGGGTTTATTGCTTTTGGTTATGCGCATCGGGGTTTATGAGTCGTCGATGTTTGAACATACCAAAAGCTCTGGAAAAAGCCGGGGTAATTTTTTGAAGCTTTTTACCTCTTCAAAAAGATTTTTTCGCTATCTATATTGTATTCTAATCGGATTGCCCATCTGGTTTGTGATTGGCATACTGGTGATCTTTTCACCCGAAATAGCTGAAAAACTAGGGGTTTCTGAGCCTTTGAATGCAGGTAATTCGGTGATGTACTGCTATTTAGGTTTGGGATTGGGGGATCTATTGAGTGGATTGTTTAGTCAATATTTCAAAAGTCGCAAAAAAATAGTGTTGGCTTATCTGCTGATGACGGTCATTGCCGTATTGCTATTTCTCATGCAAGACCATCCCTCGGCAAGTCAAATGTACCTGATGTGCTTTGTTTTGGGCATAGCAGCAGGGTATTGGGCTATATTTATAACCATGGCCTCCGAGCAGTTTGGTACCGATATCCGTTCAACAGTTACCACTACTGTGCCTAATTTTGTCAGGGGGGCTGTTATTCCGCTTACCCTCAGTTTTCAATACCTAAAAAACCACTATGGAGCCATAGAAGGTGCCGTGATAGTGGGCGTTGTGAGCATTGTTTTGGCCCTATGGGCTCTTTCAGGCCTTAAGGAAACCTATGGGCGCGATTTGGCATTTCATGAAGATGAAGCAGAA
Source organism: Bacteroidota bacterium (assembly GCA_947485425.1). Classification (GTDB taxonomy): domain Bacteria; phylum Bacteroidota; class Bacteroidia; order AKYH767-A; family CANKSK01; genus CANKSK01. The sequence continues at coordinate 2,399 of CANKSK010000266.1, forward strand.
AATATACAGATTTCTTAAAAAAACACTTCTGATAATAAAAACCCCTGAAAAAATGAAAAAAACACTTGTTCTTGGTGCTTCTCCCAATCCGGAGCGCTATTCAAATAAGGCCACTCTTCGTCTTTTGGAAGCCGGTTATGAGGTATTTCCAGTAGGAATACAAGCGGGTAGGATTGGTGAACTTGATATTGCCATAGGAATGCCTTTTTATGAGGATATAGATACCATCACCCTTTATGTTGGTCCTGCCAATCAAGCCGTATATGAGTCCTATATATTCAGTTTAAAGCCCCAAAGAATCATTTTTAACCCCGGAACGGAGAACCCCCATTTGATGATGGCGGCTGAAGAGAAGGGGATTGAGGTAGTCGTCGGCTGCACCTTGGTGATGCTCTCTGTGGGAAATTATTAAAATTTATCCATAAATTGGTGATTTGAAAAATTTTTATACATTTGCACCATCAAATTGAAAACAAATTGATGCCTAGATTCAAATTCCACAAAAGGTTATTAACAATTGCTTGTTTAAAATGAAATAAAAATAATAGGATCATCAAAATAAATTTGTATACATTTGCCCCAAGTCAAACAACATTCATTCAAATTAATACTTTAAAAACAAACCATTAATCAAACAATTAAAAAATTAACTATGAAAAAAACAATTCTATTAGTTGCAATGGCAGTAGGTATGACTTCTGTATTTGCGCAAGATTTAACTTCAAAAAAAGGCGAAAAATACCTTCCAGAAGCCAATGATTGGGCTATCGGCGTTGATGCTACCCCATTCTTGAACTATGTTGGTAATTTCTTCGGTAAAACAGCTC
>CANKSK010000267.1 GCA_947485425.1 Bacteroidota bacterium
AAAATGAGTGTTGAGGAAAAATTAAAATTGGCAATTCGGGATATTCCCGATTTTCCCAAACCAGGTATATTGTTCAAAGATATTACCCCGGTTTTGCAAGATCCCCAATTGTGCAGGGAAATTATAGATGAATTCTATAATCAATTCAATGGACAAAAAGTCGATGTCATCGTTGGCGTTGAAAGCAGAGGTTTCCTTTTTGGACTCCTGCTCGCCCAAAAATTCAATGTTCCATTTGTTCCGGTTCGTAAAATTGGGAAACTCCCATACAAAACGGTCAGCTATAAATATGACTTGGAATATGGTTCTGCTAGCATCGAAATCCATGAGGATGCCATCAAGCCAGGTGCAAATGCCCTTATTCATGATGATTTGCTTGCTACCGGCGGTACTGCTGCTGCTGCTGCTCGTCTGGTAGAGGTTTTGGGCGGTAATGTTGCTGGTTTTACTTTCTTGGTTTCTTTACAATTTTTAAATGGAGAAAAAGTATTGAATGCTTTTTCTGATAAAGTTGTTAATCTGGTAACATACTCCTAAAATTAGGCTTTTATGAATTTAAATTTCACAGAAAATCAGGTTCTTATCGCCGAAAGCGTCAAAGAATTTGCTGAAAAAAATATTCGCCCGGATTTTATGAAATGGGATGAATCTCAGAAATTCCCAATCAACTTATTTCATCAAATGGGTGAAATAGGACTGATGGGTATTTTAGTGCCTGAAGAATATGGTGGTGCTGGATTGGGTTATGCCGAATATGTTTCCGCTATCGTTGAAATTTCAAAAGTATGCGGTTCCATTGGCCTCTCAATGGCTGCGCATAATTCCTTATGTACGGCCCATATTTTGCAATTTGGCAATGATGAACAAAAAAAGAAATGGTTGCCTTTTTTGGCTACAGGAAAATGGATTGGCGCTTGGGGACTTACGGAAAGCAATACCGGTTCAGATGCAGGCAATATGCTCACTACGGCCATCGAAGATGGTGATCATTGGGTGCTCAATGGCAGCAAAAACTTTATTACACATGGTAAATCTTCCCATCTAGCGGTTGTAATCGCTAGAACGGGTCCTAAAAATACACCTCACAACATGACCGCTTTTGTCATCGAAAGAGGCACCCCTGGTTTTAGTGCAGGAAGAAAGGAAAATAAACTAGGGATGAGGGCTTCTGAAACCACAGAGCTTATTTTTGACAATTGTAGGGTGCATAAAAGCCAAATTTTGGGTTCAGTAGGAGAGGGGTTTGTTCAATCCCTCAAAATTCTAGATGGCGGACGCATCTCCATTGCTGCTCTCGCCCTTGGTATTGCTAAAGGTGCCCTAGAAGCTTCTATCAAATATGCAAAAGAAAGACATCAGTTTGGAAAAGCCATCTGTGAATTTCAAGGCATTTCCTTCAAATTGGCTGAAATGGCTACAGAAGTGCAAGCCGCTGAAATACTCATCTTCTCTGCTGCGGATAAAAAGAACAAAGGACAGAAGGTTACCCGCGAGTCCGCTATGGCAAAATATTATGCTTCGGAAGTTGCTGTTAAAGTTTCTACCGAGGCCGTCCAAATTTTTGGCGGTTATGGCTATACCAAAGATTTTCCCGTCGAAAAATATTATAGAGATTCCAAGCTGTGTACCATTGGTGAAGGGACTTCGGAAATACAAAAGCTCGTGATTGCCAGAGAGATACTCAAATAATAAACCGCTTTTCAAACAAAATTATATTCTTGAAAAAAAAATTGTAATTTAAAAAGAATTTATTCCTACATTTGCAGTCCAATTTATAAAACATCAATAAGAATGATTATTATCCCAGTAAAAGAAAACGAACCTATTGACAAAGCGCTGAAAAAGTTCAAAAAGAAATTTGAAAGAACTGGTACCATCAGAGAGCTAAGAGCCAGACAGGCTTTTGAAAAGAAATCCGTAACCAGAAGGTTCGAAATTATTCATGCCGTATATATAGGCAAATTACAAAGGGAATTAACCCAGTAATTTGTATTGTTTTATCTAAAATGACAGCGTAATCTTTTATTGCGCTGTCGTTTTGTTTTTATATCGTTTCTGAAAGATTTTAAAGAAAATATTTTTTTTGGTTGATTTATGGTTTTCAATGCTTATATTTATCTAAACTAAAATCACCAAATGCTCAGAAGCAGTTTTTTGCAATATATAAAGTATGAAAAACGATTTTCGGATCATACGGTTGCTGCCTATGAAAATGACTTAGACCAGTTTTTTCTGTTTTTGGAGGTTTCTTATCAAATCACAGATATTCAAGAAGTGAATCATACCCTCATCCGTTCCTGGATGGTGAGTTTAATGGAAAAGGATATCAATGCGCGCTCCATTAACCGAAAAGCTTCTGCCTTGAAAACCTATTATAAGTTTTTGCTTAGGCAAGGAGCCGTAAAACTCAATCCAATGCTCAAAATTCAAGCACCCAAGGTCTCCAAGCGCCTTCCTGTGTTTGTTGAAGAAGATAAAACCAAAATCCTATTTAATGAAATACAATTTGGTGAAGGATTTTCAGCATATCGTAATCGGGTCATTTTGGAATTATTTTATACCACCGGAATGCGTCTGTCGGAATTGGTCAACCTCAAAGAATCCGATATCAACTACCTTAATAGTACAGTTAAGGTTTTGGGAAAAAGAAAAAAAGAAAGAATTATTCCGATTCTGCCAGAATTTTTAACAACCTTAAAGAAATATAGCCAAGACAAAAATCAAGAATTTCCCAATACTGATTTTTTGTTTTTAGATAACAAGGGGAAACAAATCTATCACAAAATGGTTTATACCATTGTTCATGATTTTTTGGGATTGGTAACCACCGTAGAAAAAAAGAGCCCTCATATCTTGCGTCATAGTTTTGCAACCCATATGCTTAACCATGGTGCTGATATCAACGCCATCAAGGAAATATTAGGTCATTCTAGCCTTTCTGCAACCCAAGTCTATACCCATAATACCATTGAAAAATTAAAAGAAGTATATAAACAAGCCCATCCAAGGGCATAAAAAATTAAAAGGAGAAATATTATGAAACTAAAAGTTCAGTCTATCCATTTCGATGCCGACAAAAAATTATTGAGCTTTATACAGGAGCGAGTTGATAAATTATTGCATTTTTATGAAGATATCATCGATGGTGAAGTATTCTTGAAAATTGAAAAAGCCGAACCGGCAGAAAATAAAGTTACAGAAATCAAAATCAATATCCCCGGAA
>CANKSK010000268.1 GCA_947485425.1 Bacteroidota bacterium
ATATATTGACAGCATAGACTTCAAAGTAAATGGAGAAAATGTTCGATGGAAGATAGACACTGTACATACAGACATTGCGCATATCTACTTAAAAAAACCTTTACAACCAGGAGAGCAAATTAGCATCAGCACACCCTTTCACGCAAAAATTCCGGATGGAATGATTTCACGCATGGGGCATCTGGGCCAATCTTATCAAATTACCCAATGGTATCCCAAACCAGCGGTTTACGATTTACACGGATGGAATGATATGCCATACCTCAACCAAGGCGAATTTTATTCAGAATATGGAAGCTTTGATGTAAGCATCAGTCTACCCAAAAATTATGTAGTTGGTGCTACAGGCGAACTGCAAGATCAAGAAGAAATCAACTGGATGAATGACAAAGCAAAAAAAGACTCTTCCCTAAATTTTATAAACAAGACAGACACATTCCCTGCATCTGACAAGGAATTTAAAACCTTACATTACAAACAATCTTCAGTACATGACTTTGCTTGGTTTGCAGACAAACGCTACCATGTACTCAAAGGAGAAGTAGAACTGCCAAAGAGCAAAAGAAAAGTTATTTTATGGAGTATGTTCAGCAACGAACAGGCAAAATTATGGCAAAAAAGCATTGGCTATATGCACGATGCCATTTATAAATATTCACTGTGGGTTGGTGACTACCCCTATTCTCAATGCACGGCTGTTTACGGCTCTATCAGTGCAGGTGGAGGCATGGAATATCCGACCATTACAGTAATCGGAAACAGTGAAAACGGATATATGCTGGACGTAGTGATTGCCCATGAAATTGGACACAATTGGTTTTACGGCATCCTCGGGTCCAATGAAAGAAGATATCCTTGGATGGATGAAGGAATAAATTCCTATTACGAAAACCGATATGTAGAAGAAAAATACAAACAGGGTACTGATACCAGCATCAATGAAATTACCTCCTCTTTTCATATACCTGTCAAATCGCTTCACCGAATTACACACAAAGATATTTTTGAAATAAGTTATATAGCTGTTGCCAGACATGGAGACGATCAGGCAATTGGACTTGCAGCACCCGAATTTACAGAAGCCAACTACGGAGGCATGGTGTATGCCAAAACAGCATTGGTATTTAATTATCTTGAAAAGTATTTGGGCAAAGAAACCTTTGACAAAGGGATGCAAGCCTATTTTGATGCATGGAAATTTAAGCATCCGATGCCTGAAGATATCAAAGCAATCTTTGAAAAAGCGACTGACAAAAACTTAGATTGGTTTTTTCAAGGCGTCATCAACACCAATGAAAAGTTAGACTATAAACTATCGCAATACAAAAAAAAGACTGGCAACCTGAAAATTGAAAATTTCTCAAATATTGCATCCCCATTTTCAGTAAGTGGTATCAAAGACCATGCGGCCATTAAAACACGATGGTATGATGGGTTTACGGGCATCAAAAAAGTAGATTTCCCTAGCGGAGATTATGATCATTTGGTGATTGATTACAACAAAGAAATACCAGAAATCAACAGACAGAATAATAGTATTCGAACGAAAGGCCTTTTCAAAAAAATAGAACCATTGCAATTTCGTTTTCCGGCAGCTATTGAAAATCCATATAAAACACAAATCTTTTACACACCTGCCGTAGGATGGAACAGCTACGACCGATGGATGGCGGGATTGATACTATATAATCCGCTATTCCCCTCAAAAAATTTCGAATACACCTTGATGCCTTTATATGGTTTCAAAACCAAAAATCTATGTGGGGGATTGAATATAAGCTATCAAATACAGGCGGATGAATCGATCATCAAATCCGTAAAAATAGGTATCAACGCATCTACATTCGGATACAACAATTACATCTATCAGCAAAATGAAAATGGACAACTAAGCAGCCATTCGTTAGATATGAAATACACCAAATTTGCGCCCTATCTGAACATCGAATTAAGAAAAAAGACGGGTTCAAATATAGTAAAACGCATTTCATTGCGGAGTATATTTATCAGTGAAAAAGAATACTTGTATTCACAAATCTTGCAAAAACCAATTGATTATTCAAGCAATTCAAACGTAAATGAAATTGGCTACCGATTAAGCGACAGCAAAAGAAAAGACCCTTGGGAGCTTAGCCTGCATGTACAAAGGTCAGAAAAGTTCTCTAAACTATTTGGAGAGGCCCTGTATGCAATCAATTACAACAAAGCCGGAAAAGCCATTCGGTTCAGGGTTTTTGGCGGAGCCTTTTTCTTCGATGACAATTCGAAATATTCTTTCAAAATGGGCGGATGGAATGGCTCGCAAGACAACTTGTATGACTATACCTTCATAGGGAGATCAGAAATCCAATACCTGCCATCAAAGCAATTTGTTGAAACCGACGGTGGCTTCAAGATGGGCACCAACATCGGAAGAAGCAACAAATGGATAGCTGCCATGAATATCAAAATTCCCTTTCCCGGATCGATTCCCGGAGGCCTTTTTGCAGATGTAGGAACCTATGAAGGCGCAGGAACGGCATTTCCTGGATCACAAGCAGTTTTATATGATGCCGGAATCATGTTTAATGTCGGAAAAATTTTCGAAATTTACATCCCGCTAACAGCATCTAGCGATATTTTAAGAGAACAAAAAATCAACAACTTAAAACTAGGAGATCAAATTCGGTTCACCTTCTACCTTGACCAATTGAATCCCATAGAAAAAATCAGAAATATATCCTTCTAAAGACAACACTCTTTTAACCTCTCATCTTGCAAACCACAAAAAAAACATATTTTATTTCCGACTTTCACTTGGGGGTTCCCAATAGGGAAAAGAGCCTTGTGCGCGAAAAAAAAATCATCGAATGGCTGGATGAGGTGAAAAAAGATGCTGCTGAAATCTATTTGATGGGCGATGTTTTTGATTTTTGGTTTGAATATAAAACGGTTGTCCCCAAAGGCTTTGTGAGACTATTGGGCAAGTTGGCAGAAATTTCGGATGCCGGAATCAAGCTACATTTTTTTTCAGGAAATCATGATATGTGGACCTTTGACTATTTGGAAAAAGAATTGAATATTCAAATGTACCACGCGCCTATTGAAAGAATGATAGGAAACCATCTATTCTACCTAGGACATGGAGATGGTTTAGGACCAGGTGACAGAGGATATAAATTTATCAAAAAAATCTTTAGAAATCGTTTTTGTCAATGGCTTTTTGCCAAAATAC
>CANKSK010000269.1 GCA_947485425.1 Bacteroidota bacterium
ATTTTTTAACTTGTTTTGATAATAGATCACCCCCTGATCGTTCAATAGAAAAAACATTTGCTCAAAATCAGCTTTGGGCTTCAGATTAGCCAATATGGACTGCATCTTTTTTTGGTTAAAGGAAAATGCTCTTTTTCCTTGCTTGACTTGATTTTGAGCATGCGTAGAAGAAAGGAAACTAAATACACAAAAAACAAGTGCTATGCATAAACTCCTGCGAAACGGCATAAGTTGATTTTTTTTCATTTTGTATTGAATATTAATGTGTCAAATTTCAGCAATTCATATGAATTTCCAAAATCAATTGACTTTTGTACGAAAAAAAGAGTATTTGTTCCGTTTTTTTCAAAAATTATTTAACCCCATAAATGAGAGAGAACGCAAATAAAATGAATGTTTAAAAAGGGATTGTTTACAAATCAGCACAAAAAAGAGTACATACACGTATGGTAAACCAATAGCAATCGCTAAAAATATCCATATAGAAGTGGCTGTAAAAAGAAAAAAAACTTGCAATTAACTATTTAATGGAACACGTTTAAGAAACCACTTCTCCTTTTCAAATAAAAGTCAGATACAATTGGAATCCTAAAAAAATAGTTTTGCTATGAAACCCCTAATGAATAACACCCTTATTCATTTTTTACATGTATCTTTTCATCTCCTTCTCGATAGGAAACCCAGAAATAACCCAATTGCAGCATCTCTTCTGTTGTTAACATTCCGTTCACTGAATTACAAACTCTTGGTGGACTAAAAGGATTTCTTGGATTATTTGCCGTATTATCAAAAGTAGCCCTAACAAAAAGCTTTGTTCCTTTTGGCAAACACAAAATCGGATTAAACTGATACATCAATTGCCAATTAAAATCCCAATCATTAATGCGAATCAATGGAATGGAATCACCTGAAGGAAGAATGGCGTAGGCCACAAATTTTTTACCCAAAAGATGCATATGCGGAGTAATGTACAATAGAGAAGCATCAGATTGAAGATAAGCTGTAGCCGTAAATGTTTTTATTGAATCGGCGGGTATAACAAGTGGTGGCTCTATAATGGATTCTGGAGAAGAACTACCCACAGTGCCTAGTTTTACATCCCGTTCGATGCGGTTTTTTTTATAGTAAATATTTACCATAGAAAAATCAGAATCATTCACAGGACTGGCAGCATAATGCATGGTTTCATATAAAAGAACACCCTTATTAGGCAACTTAACACCCATATCTTCTGGGTAAATTGGCGTATTCATCCCGGGCAACCATCCACCATAATAATAAGATTTATTTGGGTTTAAATTGAGATAATTAAAAGCATCAAATTCTGTCGAATTATTTAAAACGAGAATATTCGGCTTGGTATTTCTATCCAAACTTGAGGGAACCCCCAATATTTCATAATTCACATGGTGCAACAATTTTTTATTCCCCGCTACAAATTCCAACCGTTCAACATCCAAAAGCGACCTACTCGTATCAATGTCATAAGGAACTTTAATCCAAGCAAATGTTTCCTTATTATTTCCTTCCAAAAGAAACTTTTCCTTCATTTTTATTACATAATCTGGCTTTCGAGTTTCTTTTAATTCGGGTGCTTTATACGGCTCCAACTTTCCCTTGCCTTCTTTATTACCAGTTTTTACCCAAGCAAGGATTTTCTCAATTTCTTCTGTTTTTAAGCACGTTTCATTTTCAAAGTGTCTGAAATCAGGATCAGCCTTCCATGGAGGCATATATCGCTTGCTTACCACTTCAGATATCATTTTTGCCCTTGAAGCGAAGTCCTGATAGGTAATCAAAGAAAAAGGAGCACTTTGTCCTTCACGATGACAAGGAGAACAGCTGCGATAAACAATGGGTGCAATGTCTTTATTAAAAGTTATTTTTTGAGCACTGCCTGACTGATAAAACAATAAAGAAATCCATACAAAGAAGCCTTTTCTAAAAAAAGAAAGAACTTGTTTTTTATCTCCTTTGATTTCCAAATACACCTCTTAATTTTTATGAATTAACAATTCATCCCCTTCTTTATAGGGAACGATTAACAAACCCAATTCCAACATTTCCTCCGTTGTTTTCATGCCATTTGAAGAATAACTGGTTCTTGGGGGATGAAACGGATTTCTAATATTATTAACGGTATTATCGTAGCTTGCTTTTACCCATATTACCGTTCCTTTTGGCAATTTTAGATAGGGACTTAATTTATACATAAATTGCCAATTAAAATCCCAATTATCAATCTTTATTAATGGGATGGAATCTCCAGAGGGAACTTTTGCATAGGCAATAAATTGCTTGCCCAATAAATGCATATGAGGTGCAATATACAAAACAGAGACATCCATATCAAGCACGCAACTGACGGTAAAGGTTTTTATTGAATCAGCAGGTATTACCAAAGGCGAACTCATCGTTGAATTTACTTTTGATGAGCCCATTGAAAATGGAACAGCTTTTCTTTCCAATGGTTTTTTTTTAAAATAAATATTTAAATGTGAAGAATCGGTATCGGCTATCGGGCTTGCATTGTAATGATTTTTATCAATAAATACGATGCCTTTTCTAGGAATTACAATGCCAATATCCTCTCCATATTCTTGTGCATTCATACCAGGCAACCAACCGCCTGTATAATAGGTTTGATATGGAAATATGTTAAAATAATTATATATACTAAATCCCTCTTCTAATGTATCTTCTGCTTGTTTGAAGTATGGCCCTTCAAATATATCTAATCCACTTGGCACCCTAATAAACTTGTAGTTGACATGATGAAGAAGTTTCTTGTTACCTGGAATATATTCAATTTTTTCAATCTCAATTTCTTTATGGGTAGATGGTATTTCATAAGGAATTTTCATCCATGAAAAAGACTCTTTATTATTCCCTTGAATCGGATATTTCACGGGCATTGAAATAACAACATCTGGCTTTCTTTCTTCTTCTATGTTCATCATAGAATATTCCATTAAGGTGCCCTTCCCTTCAGGTGCATTACCTGCAACCCATTTTGAAATCAAATCAATTTCTTCGTTTTTTAAATACATTTCGTTTTCAAAATGCCTATACGCTGGATCAGCTTTCCATGGCGGCATATAACGCTTTCTAACAACCTGCCCGATGATTTTAGCCTTTGAGTGCACTTCCTTGTAGTTTGTCAATGGAAAAGGCGCATTTTCGCCTTCTCGATGACAAGGCGTGCAGTTTTTA
>CANKSK010000270.1 GCA_947485425.1 Bacteroidota bacterium
CCTGTTAAGTTTAATAAATTAGGGACCTCCTATGCCTTTTCTCAAACGGATTTAGGGTTTTATATGCCTTTATTTACGAAGACCGCTTGGAATGAATCAAATCAGGTGTATCAAACATTTCATTTCCTTTTAACCGGAAATTTTCTGATTGCAAGACCTGAGGTAGAATTGTTAAAAACCACCCTTGCTCCAAAAATCTTTAAGCCCGGCATAGGACTTCGTGCCATTTATGCCAATGGGAAGAAAAATACCTGGTTTGTTGATGTATCTCCATTTGTAGCGCAAGACGGCTATACCATCAACAATCCCACCTTGCGATTTGCCTCAATAGTCCTTTTTAATCGAACGGTAAGTCGAAATTTTAGCTATCGAATCGGAATGCTTAAAACCTTTGTTTTTGGTGAGGCGCTTCCACTGCCTATATTGGGTGTAAGGCTTGGGCCATTGGATGGTGTTTATTTGAATGTTCATTTACCAAGAAATATTTCATTGAATTTTCCACTGGGATCTCATTTGGACGGCAGTGCATTTTTTAAGCCCATGGGAGGTGTTTATAATTTTAGAAAAGGGGACAATAGTATATTGTCATGGGAAAAGGGAAATATTTCTGCCATTGAACAGTTTAGGCGGAAGGAGTATTTAAGTGGTTTACAAATCAGTTATTCTTCTGGAAGTAATTTTTCTATTTATATAGGTGGAGGTCTTGTTACAAATCGTAAAGTAATCTTATTATCGGATAAAAAAGCAGACAGAGTGGCTGATGCTCATTGGGTGCAATTGGATAATAGTGTATTTATAAATTTTGGACTAACACTGAAATTTGGCGAGGCAAAAAGAATGGTTAATAACCTTCAGATGTATGATGTTTTTGATTTGAATAATTCAATGCAACCTGGAGATAACAACTCCTCATCCCCCAATATGGATATTCCAAGGAAAAATGAAAAGGCTGCTGATCAATTGCAAAATTTGCAATATCAGGATGTGAAAGACCTCTTTGATACAAATGATCTTTATTAAGAAGGGATGATTTCGCAAAGGCATCTTTTTCTCCAGCATCAGGCGCAGACCAGTCCTTTTCCGCTCATGCTTGAGATTGTGAAGGCAGAGGGGGTTTTTATGTATGACCTACTGGGTAAACGATATATGGATTTGATATCGGGTATTTCTGTGAGCAATGTAGGACATTGTCATCCAGCAGTAGTGAGTGCTATACAGGAGCAGGCATCAAAATATATGCATTTGATGGTGTATGGTGAATATATTCAATCTCCTCAGGTGCAGCTTTCAAAGGCTTTAGCAGACATTCTTCCCAGGGAGCTCAATTGTACATATTTGGTTAATTCAGGTGCAGAGGCCATTGAAGGTGCCATGAAGCTTGCAAAAAGATACACAGGCAAAACAGAATTTATAAGTTTTCGAAATGCCTATCATGGCAGTACGCAAGGTGCGCTAAGCATCATGGGTGATGAGCAATTCAAGAATGCGTATCGTCCATTGTTGCCCCATACAAGAATACTTGATTATAATGATTTTGAGAGTATTGAATTGATTGGATCAAATACTGCAGCTGTTTTTGTCGAAATGATTCAAGGTGAAGCTGGTGCATTGAACCCTTTACCGGGTTTTATTTTTGCGCTGCGAAAAAAATGTTATGAAGTGGGTGCCTTGCTTATTGCAGATGAAATCCAAACCGGATTTGGAAGAACCGGAAAGATGTTTGCATTTGAGCATTTTAATATTGTACCAGATGTTATCACGGTAGCGAAGGGTATGGGAGGAGGAATGCCTATAGGAGCATTTATTTCTTCTACTGCCTTGATGAAATCTTTAACGGAAAATCCAATTCTTGGGCATCTGACCACTTTTGGTGGAAATGCAGTTTGCTGCGCTGCGGCCTTGGCAAGCTTGCGGGTCATACAAAATGAAAAACTACTAGATTCTGTTGCTGAGAAAGAACTTATTTTTAGAGAAAATCTTGTTCATCATCGAATAAAAAAAATATATGGTTTGGGATTGCTTCTTGCCATTGAGTTTGAGTCTTCGGCCTTTAATTTTGCTGTTATTGCACTTTGTATGCAAAAAGGTCTTGTGACGGATTGGTTTTTGTTTTCAAGTCATAAAATGCGAATTGCGCCTCCACTTCAAATTACTGAGGAACAAATTTTATGGGCATGCCAAGTTATTTTAGAATGCATTCAGCTAGTTGATGCAAGCAATTCATTTTGATTAAAACATAAATAATCTGTATATTGGTATTATGAATGTTTTGATTGTTGAAGATGAAATGGGATTGGCAAAGGAGATGTCTTCTTTTTTGGTTAAGGAGGGCTATGCCTGTGAAATTGTGCATACGGGCCAAGCAGCTTCTGAGAAAATGTATATCGGTTCATATGATTTTATACTTTTGGATTTAGGATTGCCAGATTACGATGGTTTGGATTTGTTAAAAGAGGCAAGGGAGGATGGAAAGGATTCGGCAGTCATCATTCTTACTGCGCGAGATGGACTTAATGATAAATTAAAAGGTTTGAATATGGGTGCTGATGATTATTTGGCAAAACCCTTTTCTCTTTTGGAATTATTGTCTAGGATGAATGCAATCACAAGGCGAAAATTTGGTTTGCAAAAAAACACTTTAATTTTTACTGGTTTTGTTCTTGATATTCAAAATCATAGTCTTCATTATCAAAATACACTTATCAACTTAACAAAAAAAGAGTTTGATATATTATATTATCTTTTGCTTCATAAAAATAGAGTTGTTACCCGCATGCAACTAACAGAGCATATATGGGGTGATATCCTTGAAGATGATTATGATTCCAATTATATTGCCGTTCATATCAAAAATCTCAGGAAAAAACTGATGAATTATTCTAATGAAGAAGTGATAGAGACGGTGAGGGGTATTGGATATAAAATTAGTATAATTTAATATTTTTTCAATTTGAAAATTCAAACCAAGTTTGCTATTTATGGTGCTTTAATCAAGGCTTTCATTATTTTGGGGATAGGCATAATTTTGCCCATCATCGTAGAGAAGGTTGTTTATATTCATATGGATAAGCGCTTGCAGGCAAGGACCGAGCGTGTTTTGAAGATTATTGAAAAAGGTGGAATCAAGGAAATTATTATGGAGCAGGATTGTAGTTTTGATAGCTATAATTTGTTAAAAGAAGAATTTATTGCGATTCGTCCATTGGCAAA
>CANKSK010000271.1 GCA_947485425.1 Bacteroidota bacterium
ACGCAGACAATTATAGCCGAATTTCAGATTACAATCATTCGGTCTTGATAAACTTCATCCCTTTTCCGGCATTTTCTATGAAATAGATGCCTTTTGACAAGGAGGCAGGCACATTTAACATGCCAGATTCCTTGTACATCATTTCCCTGTATACCGCTCTGCCCATGAGGTCATACACAATAACAGGTGAGCCTGGCACAGCGCCATGGTAGAAGAGTTGTGATTTTCCATTGGATGGATTGGGATAGATTTCAAAATCAGACCCTTCATTGAGCACCTTGTCAATACCCACATTTACCGAATCGATAATCACCATTTTATCAAAAGCCGATTCGGTGGGATTTCCACCGTATTGGATCCAATCAGCGGTTTCTACGATGAGGCTCATGTTGGAACTCAGACTGATATAATCCTTGATACGGAACTTTTTAAATTTCCAGATGGAAGACCCAGAAGTAAGTGCAGTAGTGGTTTCGAGTACCGCTGTGGTACTGCCATTGCTGATGCTGATGCGCAAGGTATCATTGGGCGGTGTGGCACCTGAGAAAACATCAAAAAACCAGCGATAATAGGATATATAGGGATTTAGATAGCTTGACAAATTGATCGTTGAAGACACCAAACGCGTATTTCCATTGTCAACATCATCAAAGGCATAGGTTCCGCCCCCATTACCCGTTACATAGCAGCTTCCACCGCAATCGGTAGAAACATCCACCCCGGGGTTGGCATTGCCTGAACCGCCATTGTAATCGGTTCCCACCGGAAACGCCCGTACCCACTTCCCAGTGGTGGCAGAGCCGGATTCTTTCCAACCGAAATCAAAGGTAAAATCATCATAATAGCCTTCTTTCAACTGCAGCGCAAGAGCGCCCGAACCCGGGCTTATGGACTGAGAGGTACATTGGGTAACATATCCCCATTTGCCGGCAGTGATGGTATACACATCGGGGAACACATTGGGAACCACAAAATTTCCTGATGCATCCGAAAGGGTATGATAGGAATAATTGGCACTTTCAACCAAAATATCGGCTTGCGCAAGAACTGAATTGTCGGTGGCTTTAACCACATTTCCATTGACATTGAAACCAACAATCGGAACCAAAAGCACATTTTGGGTGTTCACAATACCATTTTGCAAGGCAATGCCAGTAAGGGTTTTGGTATAATAACCGGATTTCGAATAGCGAATGCTGTAGCTTGCAGCCGAGGCGGTACCACATTTGTAATTCCCTCCTGCATCGGTATGTTCTGTAACATTTGTTCCAATAATTTCAACCAACACATTGCTCAACAAAGCATTGGTATTGCTGTCCCTTACGGCTCCTTCCAAATAGCAAGCATGCACATAGGTCGGCGTAAGCACATACAAACCATTATTCATATCCGAGGCGATGATGTTGCCTGAAGGCAGAAAGGGATACACACCCCAACAGCCATTGAATCCGCTTCCGGAGCCCTGGGCATAGGTATCATAAGAACCTGTGATGACCATATTGTCGGGCCTGCTAACATCGGTAATAATCACCCCTTCTTTGTACCAGGAGGTCACATTAAATCCATTTTTGTAATAGGTATTGTGCACAATGGCATTGCTGCCGGGGTTGGTTTGAATGCGATCAAGCTCTTTGATATTGCTCAAGTCGGAGATGTCATAAGAAGTCAGAAAAGAATTATCCACTTCATCGGTGGTGAAAAGATATTTGCTATCATCACTCAGCCAGGTATTGTGGGTAAAAGCACCAGGAGTAGATTGGGTAGCAAGCAATACCGGTGCACTTTTGTTTTTCATATTGACAATGGCCACCTGACCGGCATAAATTTGCCCCCCATACAAGGTATCATGCCGAACAAATCCATCATGAATATAGGCCACATTGTATTGTCCTACATAAAATGGAGCTGCCGGATTGGTCACATCAGCAACGATGGCTCCCCCCTGCCCGATATTGCTGCCATAGAGATACAAATAGTTCCCATCAACCTGCAAGGCGTGTATGGTCTTCAATTTGGTTCCCGAAATGGTAGGCGACCAATAGGACACATTCACAAATGCGGGTAAACCGCTTAGATCCACTATTTGCAACCCATTTGTACCACCTTCGGTGGTCACAAAAGCATATTTCCCTTTGGTACGTATTTCGCGCCACTGTGAAGTAGGACCTGCCACGGCAAATTTCTCCACAGGATTGTCAGGATCGGTTACATCTACAATTGACATGCCTTCAGAGGTACCCACCAAAGCATATTCATTGTTAAAAGCATCAACATAGCCCCAAATATTCGCCAAGGTTTTACCCGGATACGGGAAATTGGAACGAAAAGTAAGGTTATTTTGTGCGAAAGAATACGCAGATGCAGCAAGCAAAAACAGAAGCAATACAGGTTTTTTCATTGGATAGAGGTATCAGAAAATATATTAAAATTCAAGGCACCAATATACTCAAAAATTTAGATATCATCTCCTCCAAAAAGACCTTTGAAGGCAAGCGAAGACCCTAATACTTCATTTATCTACACCGACTTGATAAAAGTCGCGACATACATGGTATCGGCAGCATTTTTGTATCCCGGAATGATTTCCATGTGCGTCATTTGCATGTTCAATTCATTTGAAATAAATTCCGCAATTTCTTCATTTTCGGCCTTAAAAACCGAACAAGTGATGTATATCAATGATTTATTCTTTTTGAGAAAGGGAACAATATTTTTAAGGATAGCCTTTTGCTTTAACGCAAATTGAGCGGGGGCATACAAATCAAATCCGGCAATCATTTCCGGTGTGCGTCCCCAGGTACCGGAGCCACTGCAAGGCAGGTCGGCGATAATTCCATCAAAACTTTTTTTCATTTTAATGGTTTGACTTAAATCGGCCTGCATGTATTCAAATTTTCGGATGCCCGCACGGTTGAATCTTTGCTTTAAATTGTCAAGCATGGTTTCACGCACATCACTTACCAATAAATACAAATCCTCGGAAGTTTCTGAGAGCATCAAACTTTTTCCACCCGAGGCGGCACAGCAATCCCACCAATATTCACCGGGCGATGCCTGAATAAAATCACCTGTTTTTTGGGAGGATAGATCCTGAATTTCAAACCATCCATTTTTATAGGCCGCCAACTTATCCAACTGAACCCCCGGCTCAAAAGCCAAGGATAATGGGCGCCCTTCCACCTCTTGAAA
>CANKSK010000272.1 GCA_947485425.1 Bacteroidota bacterium
TAAAATCAGAACCAAGCAAAAAACAATTTGAACCGATGAATAGATAACGAAGCACAAACCTAATCCAAATAAAAAAACACTTCGCGTCTATACTGTGTCTGCTTTTTTACGCTATACATTTCCTTTTCCAAAAAATAAAAAATAAAAAAACAGGCACTTGCGTGCCTGTTTTTCCGAAGTCAATCTGTATGACACACTTCCCCAGTATGCATATACAGCGTTTCCTCTCTCCTAATCGACAAAAAAGATAATCACCCGGTTTTTCAAACCGTCTTCGAATTTAAAATATATATCTACTATCACATAGAAACACACTTTTCAACCAGATATACAAGAAAAACTTGCATACTACAGGAGCCACCCTGCCTTTGGACATTTTAATAAACAAAAACCATTGCTGATTCCATCTATATTATATGCCGACACTATAAATCCATCATCCCTACACTACAGTAGTAAACTGATACATCGTATGATGAGACACTCAATCTGCTATCATATGACCCTCTGAAGATTCCGCCTCAGAAAGTATCAACTCGCGTTGCCCTTGGGTCTTGCTGCAAAAAGAACAGTTGCCTGTTCTTATGAACAACTTAACCAATGTGAAAGAACGACTTATTCAATTAAGATATGACAAATGTAATGGCTCATTCACATTCAGGCGATGACCATTATCACAAAATCTCTTGATAATTTGCACACCTATTGATTTAGCCGTTCTTTCAAATAGTAATGATGCACATCATTGTTTGAAAAATTTAAAATGGAGTTCTTTGTAACAAAATTTTAATAATGAAAGGGTCCTTTTTATTTACCTATTGGCTAGCAAGAACGTCATGTATGATTGGCATATTTTCCATTAATCAATTTGCCTGGCAGTCTTTTGAAATTGGCACACATATAGTTCAAGCCATTTCCGAATTGTTTATACACCTCATACCCTCTCTAATCATGCTGGCATTTCTTATATATGCATGGAAATGTGAATGGATGGGTGGAATTCTTTTTATCGCAACTGGAATTTTAATGACTCCTCTTATTTTTATGCATAATTATGTATTTATGCTTCTTCCATTCAACCAATGCCTGCTTATTCTTCTCAAAATCAATACCCCCTTCATTTTAACAGGCCTATTGTTTATGCTGAATGGAAAAATCAAAAATAACCTTCCTATACAAAGCACATGAAAAAAAATCTCATCCTCATATTTGTCATATTATTATTTTCCCTACAGGGTTTTTCCCAATACAAATCCATGATGGCCATTTCCATGGGTCCAAGTTTTGCCGTTGGCAATTTTGCAAATAAAAACCCAAACAACTCCACATCAGGCATTGCCACCACAGGCGCTGTATTTAATATCCATTTCATACATCTGCTCAATGAAAACCTGGGCATCGCTGCCATCTTGCGTGGTCAATCCAACGCAACAGATGCAAAAGCAATCGAAGACGAAATGAAAAAAATGTATCCGCAGGTACAATGGACTGTCCAAAGCAATTATTGGGGCATTGGCGGATTGCTATTTGGCGGTTTCGGAACTTGGCCTCTTTACAACAAATGCAGCTTTGACGCGAAATTTCTCATTGGAATTGCAAATGCTACAAGCCCGGAAATAACCATCACCGGAAAATCAGCACTCGCTACGGAGTGGGTAAAACAAAACAGCACACCAGCAAATACCTTTGCGTTCATGCCCGGAGTGGGATTAAATTTGCATCCAACAAACCGAATTTCAATTCTCTTGAACCTCGACTACCTGCTCGCCAATCCGGATTTTATAAATGTAAATACCTATTCGAGCACTGGTCAACTGGTAAAATATGCCTTCTCTCAAAAAATGGAAACCATCAATATAAGCCTTGGATTCGGCTGGCACTTTTAATATAGCATCCAAACATTACAAATAATTTTCTAGATTCAAAAGATTTAACAAACTACTTCTATACAATCCTTTTTTTTTTAAAGAGGAGCAATTCCTCCATTTTTTAAAACGGCTTAAAGTCATACCTAGTAATTAAAAAACATTTGAAATTTCTCATCTCAAATAACTATTTTTACCATACATTTTCAAACAAAATGAAAAAGAATATGCTTATGGAAAATTGGGTTATTTATGCCATCATATCGATGTTCTTTGCCGGCATTACCTCCGTGCTTGCCCAATTTGGCATGAAGGACTTAAGCAGCGATACAGCCCTCGCCATCCGGACATCTATCGTATTTATTTGGGTGATTAGCAATGCCTTTATTTTTAGAAATGCCTTCGCTGAAATACAGCATACCCATTTAAAAAATATTTTCTTCCTCATCTTTTCGGGTATCACCACCTCGCTTCCTTGGATATTTTATTATAGAGCCATGAAAGTAGGCCCTGTTTCATATGTGGCAAGCATCGACAAGGCAAGCATCATCGTTACCCTTTTCCTTTCCTTCATCATCCTTAAAGAACCCATAACGGCCAAAATATGAACTGGCGCTCTATTCATTGTAATGGGATTATTGATGATTATCTGGAAATAAAAAATGAAATAGAAGAAACCTCCTGCATGTTTCCACAAGGAATAAACATCATCCGCATTTTATATCTTGCTAATTATCAATATATTAAAATAATTGAATCAAGTATTGACCCGATAATGAGGCATTCCAAATATCTGGATAAACATGAGGAAAGGGGCACTTTTTGTTTTGCAATCCAAAGTATTTATATTTGACCCATTCAATTGGAAATTCTATCCATAGAAAACCCGATAGAAAACCCGATACCCTTCATTCAAATGTTTGTATGCAAAAATATGTAGTCATAGCACCTTGTTACAATGAAGAGCAAGTAATCACTGCTTTTTTAAAGGAATTAGAAAGTATTTTTATACGAACAAACTTTCTTTTTACGGTCATCGTAGTAGACGATTGCTCTACCGACCAGACCCTTGCAAGGTTAAAAACGTTTTCTTTCGAAGACTCGCGATTTGAACTTCAAATCCTACGATTGAAATACAATGTTGGTCACCAAGGAGCCATCAGGCAAGGCCTTATTTATGCATCAAGCATCAATGCCCTTGGATTTATTGTAATGGATTCTGACGGAGAAGATGACCCCAATGCCATCCTTCAACTGACCGAAACTCCAGCATTTGATATCAAATTCGTATCAAGAGGCAAGCGAAAAGAATCCTTCACCTTCA
>CANKSK010000273.1 GCA_947485425.1 Bacteroidota bacterium
AAGAGCAGTATGTATTAAATGATCAAGAAATAAACAAATTGGCCTCTTGCGCTATCCTTATTGAAGAACATTATGGAATGCCTATGGATATTGAGTGGGCAAAAGACGGAAACAGCGGAGAACTTTTTATCGTGCAGGCCCGACCAGAAACCACCCATCAAAAAGATAAACTCTATAACTACAAGGAATATTCTATCCAAGAAAAAGGAAAAATCCTTGTCAAGGGAAATGCAGTTGGAAGAAAAATCACTAGTGGCATTGCCAGAATATTGCATTCGCCCGAGGAGTCTCATAAATTAAAAGAGGGAGAAATTTTAGTCACAGAAATGACAAACCCTGACTGGGATCCTATACTGAAAAGAGTAAAGGGTATTATCACCAACACGGGGGGAAGAACGAGCCATGCATCGATTGTAGCTAGAGAGCTAGGAGTAGCAGCTGTAGTAGGCGCAGAAAATGCGACACAAATCATAACCGATGGCCAAGCCATTACGCTCAGTTGCGCGGAAGGCGATTTAGGGGTGGTATATGATGGCCTATTGAAATATGAAGAAAAAACAATGGACTTCAGAAAGCTAAACATGCCAGAAACCCAAGCCATGATGATTTTGGGAGATCCGGATAGGGCCTTTGCCTTATCCTATTATCCAAACAATGGTATCGGATTGATGCGAATGGAATTTATCATCAACAATTCGATTCAAGTACACCCGATGGCTTTGGTAAATTTTGACACACTGAAAGATTTAAAAGCAAAGGAAGAAATTGAAAAGCTTTGCCATCATTATCCCCATAAAAAAAACTATTTTATTGATAAGCTTGCTCAATCTATAGCCACGATTGGAGCCGCATTTTATCCAAAAGATGTGATTGTTCGCATGAGCGATTTCAAAACCAATGAATATGCAAATTTATTGGGAGGCAATGAATTTGAGCCCAAAGAAGAGAATCCGATGCTTGGCTTTCGTGGCGCCTCTAGATATTATCATGAAAGATATAAGGATGGTTTTAAACTCGAATGTGAAGCGATCAAAAAAGTAAGAGATGAAATGGGCCTTACCAATATCAAACTCATGATTCCATTTTGCCGAACGGTAGAAGAAGGAAAAAAAGTAATTGCCTTGATGGCGGAAAATGGATTGATACAAAAGACCAATAAACTAGAAATATATATGATGGTTGAAGTGCCTAGCAATGTAATTTTAGCAGAGGATTTCGCCAAAATATTCGATGGTTTTTCAATAGGCTCGAACGACCTTACGCAGCTCACACTTGGCATTGACAGAGACTCATCCTTGATCAGCAATATTTTTAATGAACAAAATCCGGCCGTTACCAAATTAATAGAAGAAGTTATTGCTGTGGCAAAAGATAACGACATCAAAATTGGTCTTTGTGGCCAGGCTCCTAGCGATTACCCTGAGTTTGCAAAATTTCTGGTAGAAAAACATATTGATAGCATTTCTTTTAATCCCGATGCGCTCATCAAAGGAATTGAAAATATTAACCGCGCTGAAGAAAACATGAGAAGAAAGGAGTTATTTGTATCAGGTCATTGAGTTGATATTTTGAATGATTTTTATCAGTGTATATACTGACATTCAGTTTTTATAGCAAGTAGAGAATAGATTATATTTGCAGCCTGAAAGAAAGTAGATATCCATATACAGATTCAAAAAAAATCATACACCTAAACTCAACCAAATGATTACATATCAAACCGCGGAGGAAGCCGTAAAAATCGTTGAAAGTGGGGAGCGAATATTTTTTCATGGTGGTGCCGCTACGCCACAAATACTCATTCAAGCACTAACCAAAAGGCATGAAGAACTTAAAAATATTGAAATCATCCACATGCATACAGAAGGAGATACCTTGTATGCACATCCAGAATATTCAAAATCATTTCATGTAAATAGTTTTTTTGTAGCCGCCAATCTAAGACCCTTTGTAGACCATGCCAATGTGCAATATGTACCTGTTTTTTTAAGTGAAATTCCGGCACTATTCCGAAAAGGCGTGATGCCCATTGACACCTGTTTCATACAAGTTTCTCTTCCCGACATCCATGGATTCTGCTCATTGGGAACCTCTGTGGATATTGCCAAAGCAGCAACAGACACCACCAAAAAAATCATTGCCCTTGTAAATCCAAATATGCCAAGATCACATGGGGACGGACAGATTCATTGTAGTCGTTTTGATGCTGCAGTATATGGAGAGGATCCCATTTTTGAAATGCACAATGAACCTTTAAGTGAGGTAGAAATAGCCATCGGAAAAAACATCGCCTCTATTGTTGAAAATGGAGCTACTCTCCAAATGGGTATTGGTGGCATTCCCAATGCCGTCTTGCAATTTCTAAACAACCACAAAGATATTGGCATTCATACCGAAATGTTCAGCGATGGAATTTTGCCCCTTGTAGAAAGCGGCGTGATTAATGGCAGATTAAAAAGAATTCATCCGGGAAAAATTGTATCCGCATTTTCGTTAGGCAGCAGAAAACTATACGACTTTATTCATGACAACCCGATGGTTGCCATGCTAGATGTAGCCTATGTAAATGACACATCAGTCATTAGAAGAAACAACAAAGTAACAGCCATAAACAGTGCCGTAGAAATTGATTTAAGTGGACAAGTATGTGCAGACTCTATTGGTCACAAAATCTATAGTGGTGTGGGTGGACAAATGGACTTTATGCGCGGTGCATCACTCAGTGAAGGCGGAAAGCCCATCATTGCCATTCCATCACAAACGGGAAAAGGGGTATCAAAAATTACAGCTGTATTGAAACAAGGAGCTGGCGTAGTAACCACAAGAGCACATGTACATTTTGTTGTTACCGAATATGGAATTGCTGACTTGTATGGAAAAAATTTGGCTCAAAGGGCCAAAGCCCTTATCCATATTGCGCACCCCGCGCATCGTGAATCTTTAGAAAGAGAAGCCTTTGAATTATATGGCAGATAAAATAGATACTGCTTTGTTTTTCAAAGTAAGGATTCTGTAAAATGTATTTTATCTAGATCCTGACATATTCACCTGTGAAGGATTTCCCATTTTCCCTGCATGATAATCGCTATAACACTTCATGATTTCCTGTTCGGTATTCATGACAAAAGGGCCATATGCAAATACTGGCTCATTATGGGGCTGCCCGCCAAGCATTAGTATTTCAG
>CANKSK010000274.1 GCA_947485425.1 Bacteroidota bacterium
ATTAGTTCAAAAAGGCAATTTTTAAATTGCCTTTTTTCATATAAAAAAGTTCATGCCCGATGGGCAATTAATCATTTATTATAAATTTATCAAAGATGTCTGTAAGCGGAATAGTAAAGAAATTCGATATTGGTGACGGAAGAATAGTAGAAATTGAAACAGGTAAGCTGGCTCGTCAGGCCGATGGTGCCGTTGTAGTAAAGATGGGTGATGCCATGTTGCTTGCAACCGTGGTTGCCAAAACGGAGATTAAAGATGGAGTCGATTTCCTTCCTTTGTCAGTGGATTACCAAGAAAAATTTGCTGCTGTTGGTCGTTTTCCAGGTGGTTTCTTCAAACGCGAGGCTAGACTATCTGATTATGAGATTCTTATCAGCCGCCTTGTGGATCGTGCCTTAAGACCTCTTTTTCCTGAAGATTTCCATGCGCACACCCAAGTATTGATCAGCTTGATTTCTGCCGATAAAAATATCAATCCAGATACACTCGCCTGTCTTGCCGCTTCTGCAGCAATCAGTATTTCTGATATTCCTTTTAATGGTCCTATTTCAGAAGTTCGTGTAGCTAGAATTGATGGTAAATTTGTTGTTAATCCCAATATTCCGGATATCAAAAATGCAGATATTGATATCATGGTTGCTGCTAGTCTTGATAGCATTGTGATGGTTGAAGGTGAAATGAAAGAAGTGTCAGAAGAAGATATGCTTGCTGCCATTACTTTTGCCCATGAAGCCATCAAAATTCAATGTCGTGCGCAACTTGAGCTGATTGAAATGTGTGGCCGTAAAAAGAGAGAATACAACCACGAAACACATGATTTAGAGCTTAAAGCCCTTGTGCGTCAAGCTACCTATGATAAAGTATATGCTGTTGCCAAATCAGGTAAAGGCAAGTCAGAAAGAAAAGCAGATTTTGATGCTGTAAAAAAAGAATATATTGAAAGCTTAAGTCCTGAGGATGCCGCAGCAAAAGCTGCATTCATCAAGGTATATTTCCACGATGTGGAAAAAGAAGCCGTAAGAGATTTGATTTTAAATGAAAGTCGTCGTCTAGATGGAAGAAAGCTTTCTGAAATCAGACCGATTTGGGGTGAAGTGAATTATTTGCCTGCCGCTCACGGCTCGGCAATCTTCACAAGAGGTGAAACACAGTCTCTTACCACTGTTACCTTGGGATCTAAAATGGATGAGCAAATGATTGACTCACCAATGGTTTCTGGTTCTACTAAATTTATTCTGCACTACAATTTCCCTGCTTTTTCAACCGGCGAAGTAAAGCCAAGTAGAGGTCCGGGCAGAAGAGAAATTGGTCATGGTAATCTTGCCATGCGCTCTTTAAGAGTGATGGTGCCTTCAGATGGTGATAATCCATATACCGTTCGTATTGTTTCTGATATTCTTGAGTCAAATGGTTCTTCATCTATGGCTACCGTTTGCGCAGGAACACTTGCCCTGATGGATGCTGGTGTGAAAATAAAAGCGCCTGTTTCAGGAATTGCCATGGGACTGATCATGGATAACCAAGGTAAATTTGCTGTATTATCCGATATTTTAGGAGATGAGGATCACTTGGGTGATATGGATTTTAAAGTTACTGGTACTTCAAAAGGTATTTGTGGTTGTCAAATGGACATCAAGGTAAAAGGATTAAGTCTTGAAATTTTATTGAAAGCTTTGCACCAAGCCAAAGAAGGTAGATTGCATATTTTGGGTGAAATGGCTAAGGTCATTTCAGAACCTCGTGAAGATTATAAACCACATGCCCCCAGAATTATTAAGATGGTTATTGCCAAAGAATTTATTGGCGCGGTCATCGGACCAGGTGGTAAAGTGATTCAGGAAATGCAAAAAGAAACCGGTGCGGTGATCTCTATTGAGGAAATTGATAACCAAGGTGTTATTGAAATTTCTTCGAATGATAAAGCCTCTATTGACAAAGTGGTTGCTAGAATTAAAGGAATCACTGCAATGCCTGAAGTTGGCGAAATTTATGAAGGAAAAGTTAAAAATATTCAGACTTTTGGCGCATTTGTAGAGATTTTGCCAGGAAAAGATGGACTTCTTCATATTTCTGAAATCTCATGGGATCGTCTAGATAGTATGGATGGCGTTTTCAAAGAAGGTGAAATCGTGAAAGTGAAATTAATCGATATCGATAAAAAAACTGGAAAATATAAATTGTCCAAAAAAGTATTGATGCCGAAACCTGAAAAAGCAGGTTCTTAATTACAACACAAGCTTTGAAGGCGGAAACAGAATTTTTTTTCTGTTTCCGCTTTTTTTTTGAAACTCTATTCCCATTTTAACGTAAAATGACGTTTGTCGTTTACAATCTAAATCATTTATAGAACCCCCATGAGACAGCTTAAGATAACCAAACAGGTAACCAATAGAGAGACACAGTCACTCGATAAGTATTTGCAGGAGATAGGAAGGGTAGAACTCATCACAGCAGAACAGGAAGTTGATTTGGCTCAAAGAATTAAAAAGGGCGATCAGGCTGCTTTGGAAAAATTAACCAAAGCCAATTTGCGTTTTGTGGTTTCTGTTGCCAAGCAATATCAAAATCAAGGGCTTACCTTAGGGGATTTGATAAATGAAGGAAATTTGGGACTCATCAAAGCGGCACAACGATTTGATGAAACGCGTGGATTTAAATTCATTTCTTATGCGGTTTGGTGGATTCGGCAATCTATTTTACAAGCCCTTGCTGAGCAATCGCGCATTGTAAGGTTGCCTTTGAATAAAATTGGTTCTATCAATAAAATAAACAAGGCTTTTTCAAAACTCGAACAAGACTATGAGCGTGAACCTTCCTCAAGTGAACTAGCCATAGAATTGGATTTGACAGAAGGCGATATCAAAGATACCATGCGCTCTTCAGGTAGGCATGTTTCTGTGGATGCGCCATTGGTAAATGGTGAAGATAGCAGTTTGTTGGATTTAATGAAAAATGATGATACCCCCAACCCCGATTCAGCTTTATTAACCGAATCGCTCAGAAGAGAAATTGAACGGGCATTGGAAACCTTAACACCTCGGGAAGCAGATGTGATTCGATCTTATTTTGGCTTAGGCGTGGATCATGCCATGAGCTTAGAAGAAATTGCAGAACGCTTTGAGCTCACCCGTGAACGTGTCAGACAAATTAAAGAAAAAGCCATCCGTAGGCTGAAACATACC
>CANKSK010000275.1 GCA_947485425.1 Bacteroidota bacterium
AAAGAAACCTTCCATTTTTTTGATTTATCCTGCTCAATTTTTAGCCATTTGGGGTCTTTATGAATTTCGTTGACATAAAAAGCTTTACGCATAGCAAAAACATCAGAACCATTTGATGCCTGAGGTAAATCATTCTGGTGGTTTTCCTTATACATGTACTCAGCATTCAATTGCACACAAGAATCCAAACTAATTTTCAGCTCAATTGCCTGCTTTTGAACTTGTTTCAGCCAATTCAAATCGGTATGCATATTGATCTTAATTTGATTGATTTCCGCATTGTATTTCCTTTGTTTTTTAAGCACTTCATAAACTGCAGGACTTGCCTTATACATGGCATATACCTCCTCAATAAATCCCCATCCCATCAATTTGAGTGAGGCTTCTGTAGCCATTATAAATATGAAATCATTTTTCTCAATGCTAGTTTTCAAATCATAATCAGCAGGGTCATACGTTTTCCCTTGCGGATCATTGTTATAAATCATTTTATTATAATACCACATTTCATGGTTTTGAAACGTTCTACTTGGAAAACCAAGAAAATACATACCCATCCAATAGCTATCACAAACCGTAAGTACTTTGGGCTGAAAAACATTTGTTGAATCTTGCCATTTGATATGCGGATAGGCCATCGGGTAATGCAAGGGCTCCTCATATAAATTTAATCCATCTCCAATATCACCATCCGGAGTAATCAAATCTGAGCTCATATACACATCAGAATAATCATAATGCCGCATTTTTTTTTGAGATTGATGCTCCATATATTTCACCAAAGTATCAAAAGCCAGGTGCATCCCATACACACTCCAATGCGTTCCTGTTTGTGGATATAAAGGATAACGGGAAGTAGATTTTAATTGCATAAACAAGTTGTTAAAATCAAGATAGTTTACCTTTTGTTTATTCGCTTCAGCGACAAAATATTCATAATTGGTTTTTTGCCCTTTCACCTCATAGGGAGCAGGAATATATTCAGGATAAAAACTTGCCTTTCCCGGAGCAAAAAGCAATACCAGGTGAATACCTTTTTTTTTAAGCGTATCCTGAATAAATTTGATTTTCTGAAATCTACTCTTAACCTCATCTTCGCCAATAAAATCGATACCTGCGTAAGCCTGCAGATATTTAATTTCATAAAGAAAACCCTGTTTACCCACAACTACATCCTTTGCAGAAACAGCATGAAAAAGCGAATAATTCAATTGATCTGCCAAGCGCAAAAATCTATTGCGAAAGCCAAAATGATCATTTAGATATTTCTCTTTAGCAGGTGCAAAGGTACCATCAAACCAAGATTTAATATCTGCCTTTACATCATTGGCAAGCACAATAGATCCCGACAATGGTTTTTCATACCATTTGAAAACAAATTCTTGCAAAATAGGAATCCATAACATGCATATAAATGCTGCCAAAACAAGGGTTTTCGATATGTATTTACTCGGTCCCAATCAGAATCTAAAATAAATAAATGGATTAAAAGTTGAAGAGGTAATCAGGCCAATACATATGATAAATAACAAGCCAGCAAACAATGAATAGAATACACTTTCTAAATTGCTTAAGGGGGCAAAAAATATGCGATTCTGAAGTTTTTCGAACGAGCCTATGGCAGTGAAAAAAGAAAAAAACAAGGCAAGAAGTAAAAAAGTATACAACTTGGGAAGATTAAAATCCATTTCTGTAAGCGGACGAGAAAAGCTAAACATGGCATCGAAATAAGATATGGCTCCTTGCAGCGTTTCCTGTCTGAAGAATACCCAACCCAAAAGCACAATCAAGAAAGTAAGCAACATGGAAGGCCATTTCCCCATTTTAGCAAGCATTTTTCCATAATAACCTCTTTCTAAAACAAGGAAGGTACCATGAAAAACACCCCAAATGATAAAACTCCAGCTTGCCCCATGCCAAAAACCTGATAAAACAAATACGATCCAAAGATTGAAATAAAGCCCCAACTTACCATGAACTCGATTCCCACCCAAAGGAATATAAAGATAATTTCTCATCCAAGAGCCTAGCGTAATATGCCAGCGGCGCCAGAATTCACTTATACTCTTTGCAGTATATGGATTACTGAAATTTTCAGGAAACTGAAAGCCTAGCATTTGCCCCAACCCTATTGCCATATCGGAATAACCTGAAAAATCAAAATAAATTTGCATGGTATAAGATAAAGCACCAAGCCAAGCAATGCCACTGCTAAGGGTGTGCACATCAACCGCAAATACCTGATCGGCATAGGCACCAAGGGTATTTGCAATCATAACTTTTTTTGCCAAACCCAAAATGAACCGATGCAAACCTTTGATGGCAAAACCGGAATTGAAGGTATCAAAACGATTGGTGATTTGATCGGCAATTTGATGGTAGCGGATGATAGGCCCGGCAATCAGTTTTGGAAAAAGAATAATATACAACTGATAATGCAAAAAGTTTGTGAGCGGCTTATGCTCTTTTCGGTATACATCCACCACATAGGTAAGGCTTTCAAAGGTATAAAATGAAATCCCAATGGGAAGAATAACATTCAGCAAATGAACAGGCTTCATATGAAATTGCTGAAGCATGGCATTCATATTTTCAATAAAAAAATTGCAATACTTAAAATAAAACAACAAACTCAAGTTCATACTTACAGAAAGTATCAACAATAATTTCCTGCCTTTTTCGCTTGAACTTTTATCCATAAGCCTGACAAGAAAAAAATCAAGGAAAGTAGTTCCTAAAATAACGAAGATAAATTTAGGAGCCCCCCAACTGTAAAACAAGATACTGGCAAACAACAAAAAATAATTTTTTACCCGATTGGGGCACAGGTAATATATAGATAAAAAGGCAGGAAGAAAATAAAGCAAAAAAACAATACTGCTAAAAACCATATGGACAGAAATTAGATCGTGTTAGGCGATTTTCATTTCTACAAAGGTAAAAAAAAATAAATCAGCAAAAACTTGAAAAAATCAGCCTAATCAGATACGATTGTAAAGGCCTTTATCAAAAAAAACTGATGAGAAACAGTCCAAAAGGATGATAAAAAATAGACAAGTGCTTTAAGCCACAAAAAAATTATATACTAATGATAGTCAAATAGATATATTTAATTCTTCCCAAAAAACAGTAATCAACTGAAAAGATATAACAATAATCATGTGTTTTCAAAGAATATAT
>CANKSK010000276.1 GCA_947485425.1 Bacteroidota bacterium
CTTGCAATTATTGGTATTCATAAAAAGAAAAATTACTCTTTCCCGTTTCAATGGTTTTATTTTCAAATGATTTATTGCCATAAAAATATACATTAAAAAGATCCTCACTGAACAGACCATCCATATGTGCCCTGTTTTTTAGTCCAACAAAAATATCGAGCTTCCCATTGCTGAAAGAACTGTCAGCACCTTGAAAAAAATAAAGACTTCCTTCAGCATCGCCCCCAATGCGATTGCTTGATGAAAGCCTATCTCTGACGCGATCTTTCATCGAATTATCAATATGCTTCCCTAAATAATATGCATGTAAAAATGAATTATCTATTGGGCCAGAACCTGCCTCAATATCGCCATGCACGATGATACCATAACGATATGAATCCTGCATATACTCATATGGATCAGGGTTTTGTGCCAGCATGTGTATATTTGACACCAAGAAAATAAAAAGTAAAATTCTTTTCACAAATTAATCTGCTAAATAGTTAAAGTCTCCGGTAATGGTAAAATCAAGAGAATAATTGCTATATATCTTGATAAATTGCATACCCGGATTGGTGGTAAAGCGGGCCACCACTTTCATCTGTTTTGTATTCCGCAACAAGCTCATTTTTGAAGCCCCCAAAGGAATTTCCAGCTTGCTGCGTCTTGGTGAAACCACTTTGAAATTCGCATTCACCGGGGCAGCAAGAATTTTAGATTGTGCAAACAATGAATCTTTTACAATACCATTTCCATCCAAAAGATACAGCTGAATTTCTGCATCCAAAGGAAATCCATTATCAGCAAGGAGAATAAGCTTTCCGTCCAAAATTTTTGCCGCTTTGCTACCCAAAGAAAAATTACTATTTTGAGATAAGGTAAGCCGGTTCGCCACCATCGACAAGGGTATTTCCATTAACAATTTAGCATTTATGCCATAGTCATGATAAATAAAATCATTTCCTCCACTAATATTCCCCTTGGGGTTCACATTAAAATGCAAGGAATAACCCACCTTATCGGGCATAATTTCTATCAAATCCTTAATATTACTATTTGATGCATTCAAAGAAAAACCCATTTCAGAGAAATTTACAGGAGGATTTCCTCCCGGAATTTCTTGAGCCCTTATCATATTTATGGGATGGTACAAAGCGGACCCTGTCAGTGTTTTCGAAATATTTTTAACCGTGTTGTAGGCAGTTAAATTTCGAATGCTGATGCGTGCATCTGCTCCTATGCCATTTTGAAAGACCATCTTCATATTCACCTTTTCCAACTTTAAATCCCCATCCTTAATTTTATTAAAAATTTGAATTGGCATGGTATTGGACCCTACTCCAAAGGTATCACTACCCAAATATCCTTTTGCATATTCAGGAACAATCTTTTGATAACTTACATTGAAATAAATACTATCGTTTAGCGATATGGTTTTTACCTTTCCTGTAGAGTCAATGCTTGCTTTTAAAGCACTATACATCGTATTAACAGTATCCCCAGAAGGGCCTTTCATATTGAAATTATACCCAGAGATATCTACCGTTTTTGAATACGAAGAGACACTTCCCGGACTCGCCGGTGGCAGCTTTATATTTTTTATTTCAAAAGTATCTCCTAAAATCGTGGCACTTGGAATTTTATAAGTAAATCGAACCGTATCCTGTAAGGTGCTGTATGCGTCTATTTTTATTTGCCCACTCCTTATCTTCGCTCGTGTAAGACGAACCTGATTGAGTTTAAACTGAATCTTATTGATTTTATTAACCAAATCCTGTTTGGGAAAAACAGCAGTAGCCGATTGCGGATAAAGGTCTCTGACGGTAAGCACAGTAGTGATTGCCTTACTGGTATCAATCAAAACAGGCAGGCCCATTGATCCCGGTGAGTCCAAATTAACAATCTTTCCGAGCATCAAACCTTCTACTGTTTTTCCTGCCAAAGGAATTGAACTCTTTGCTGAATCACCCTTTGCAATCAAAGGAAAAGTTTGCTGCGCAATAATGACACCACTGGATTTATTTTTCAGTTGAAAGGTCAGATTTGTTATATCTATCGGCAAACTGTTTCGGATGGTGATATCCATAAAACCCTTAATAAGGGTCATCGACTGAAACAATGCCCTGCCATCGATATCTATATCTCCCGAAGAAATATTCATGAAGGGAGGAATAAATGCAAAATTCCCATTCTGATTGATGATAATTTGCCCGTTGGTTCCTGCCTGGGTAGCTATTCTACCTAAAGTAATGGGATAAACAATGGTTCGATCACCAATTTTTATGGAATCAAGCTTCACAGAACTTCTATTTGAGGTATCTGGAATAGAAAAAACAGAATCTACAGGAAGTTTATAGAGATTATTTTCATAAACCAATTTCAGGGAACTGTCTGCATTTGACTTTAAAAGTGAATCTGGAACTAAATTCCCAATATTCATACTTGACTTAAGCAAGGGAGCCAATACCTGCATATCCCAAGAGGGATTTTCATTTTCCTTTCTGCAAGAAAGAAAAAGTAAGCTGAGGCTTAAAAATATGTATATCCTATGTTTCAAATGTCCATTTATTAAAACAGTCTGCAAGATACGAATCAATTTTTTATCTTCCTCTTGTTTTTTGCACAATTGTAAAGTCCATTTCTTTTAAAAATTCAACATACATATGAAACTTTCTCATTTACGCTTTCCAATCAAAAAGTAAAACTTTTTTCCAATAAGCATAGTAAAAGGCAATTTATGTTTATCAAATAAAACGATAATTAAAGATGAAAGAATTAGGAATTGGCTCGCGGGTAATGCACCCCAAATATGGTGAAGGCGTGGTTTGTGGAAATAAATTAATCACACATAAAATAAGTTTTATTGGCAAAGGGGTGGTGGAAATTGCCAAATCATTTGAGGGTATGGAAATTATTGAAGAAGTAACCTTGGAGGAAGGAATGATAAGCATTTTCGATGTTGAACAGATGCTCACTGGTATTCTTGAAAAATGGGCAGACATCACGCACTTGGTGCCCTTGGGAGACCGCTGGAACAAAGGAACCATGATACTAAAACCCGGACAAGCGGATTTGGCATCTAAAGAAATCCCCATTGAAAATTTCTTTCACAAAATCGTTATGCTTCGTGACCGCCTCAGGGTACTTGAGCAAAAAATTAACTCCTGCCAAATGCTAAGTGATGAAGAAAA
>CANKSK010000277.1 GCA_947485425.1 Bacteroidota bacterium
ATGCACGATATGACAACGCCATGGCATCTACTTTTGTCATCAAACAAAGAGAAGGAAACCCTGAAAAATTTTCAGGAAATCTTCGCGTGAGTGCTACTGAATCTGCTGCTACCTTCGAAGGTCCTATGGGTAAGAAAACAAATTTCTTGGCATCGGCCCGACGCTCCTATTTGCAATATCTTTTTAAAGCACTCGATCTCCCGATTCGCCCTGACTTCTGGGATTTTCAATATAAAGTTACACACGCCATTAATGAGAAAACAACACTTACCGCTATTGGAATTGGTGCCATTGATGAATTCGCATTTGCTTCCACAAAAACATCTACCCCCGAGAATACCTATATCACCCGTTCTGTACCTTATATCAACCAATGGAATTATACCACCGGTTTTGCTTTGAAAAGATTGATTAACAAAGGGTTTATGAACTTCAGCCTGAGCAGAAATATGTTCAACAATTCTCTCGATAAATTTGAAGATGATAAACAGATTGAATCAACCCGAACCCTCAAATTGCGTTCACAGGAGATAGAGAATAAATTTCGTTTCGACATCAACAAATATAGCAATGGATGGAAATGGTCTGCTGGTGTCATGGCTCAGTATGTAAAATACAATACGAATTTTTTTAATCAATTGACAAACCCTTTGTATGATGCGAGTGGAAATATCATTTCACCGGCTATTCAGATTCAATTTAATTCTGCCATAGAGTTTTTTAAATACGGTGCTTTCGGTACGGTTTCAAAAAATATTTTCAATGAAAAACTATTGGTTTCATTGGGTATGCGAACAGATATGAATTCTTTCCTCAATAACGGCAATAATCCCTTATCTGCTCTTTCTCCCAGGGGCTCTTTGGCTTGGCATATACATCCCAAAATGGATTTGACGGCTTCCATAGGCCGATACTATAAAATTCCGATGTATACTTCTTTGGGATTTCGCGACACACAGGGCAATTTGGTGAATCGCTCCATGAAATATATTCAATCAACGCATTATGTACTAGGCACCCAGTACTTGCCAAACGAGGCTTTGCGGTTTACGGTTGAAGGGTTTTATAAGCAATATAACAACTATCCTGTTTCATTAAAATCAGGTGTTTCTCTTGCCAACCAAGGGGGTGATTTTGGATCTATTGGAAGCGAAAAAGTCATTAGCAATGGAAAAGGAGAGGCCTATGGCTTGGAATTTTTTGTGCAGCAAAAACTTGTTAAAAATATTTTTTATGTCATCAGTTACACCCTTGTCCGTAGCCATTTTTCCGGTGCCGATGGCAAGCTCGTTCCTTCTTCATGGGATTATCAGCATTTGGTATCTTCCACCTTGGGTTTGAAAATCAGAAAGACCTGGCAGCTCGGACTTAAATATAGAATGTCTGGAGGGGCTCCATACACACCTTTTGATATGGTGGCATCACAAGCTACCTATGCACTTTTGGGGAATGGTACATTGAATTATTCAAAGTTGAATACCGAGCGTTTACGCTATTTCAATCAGCTGGATTTGCGCGTGGATAAATATATCAATTTCAAAAAGACTAGTATGGATATTTATCTGGATATTCAAAATGTCGGACTGTTTAAAAAACAAAGTTTACCAACCTATACTTTCAAGCGCAAGGCAGATAATTCCGGCTTTGAAACCACCGATGGTGCCAGTCAGATCAAGCCTGATGGGTCCAATGGCATTCCTGTCATCTTACAAAAGGACGATTTTACCGTGGTGCCCTCCATTGGATTTATCTTTGAGTTTTAAAAGCTAAAAAATAGTTTTTATTGCTCAAAGCAGAACAACCTGAAATATTGGTTGCAACAAGAAGCGCCGCCAATTGTCCAATAGCTGCCAGTAGAAGATCCATCGCCAAGTTGTCCGCAGTTGGGGTTGTAACAGGAGTTATCTAAAGTCCATCCATTGCAAACAGAGCCACCACAACCAGCATATGAGCTGGTGTTGAAGGTTCCATTGATATTGGTGTTTGACCAAGCAGCACCCGATGCAACGGGGTTGTCAAATTCATCCCTATTGATAGGGTTGGCGATGCTGCCGTCGGTTAAATCACTCCATCCATTGGCGATTAAGGTGCCATTGATCAATGTATATGCCGATGACATCTGTGTAAAACGGGTAGCCGGACTGCTTGATGGGTCGCTGATCCATGCTTTCCAGCTTCCGCCAATTCCTGCAGCATTGGCTCGCGTTTGGCAGTTGTTGTCAGCACCTGCCGTGCCGCCCAAATTAGCTGTGTACGTTTGGCTGGTAATAAAAACTCTTTTGCCCGAATTGCATGGGGAAGTACTTTGTGTTAAAATACTTACAGGCGAGCTTCCACAGGAATTATATGCCCATACAAAAATGGAATCTTGCATGCCACAGCTCAGACCGGTTTGAGTATAAGATGTTGTATTTTGGTTGTCAATAGCCGTGCTGTAGTCATTGAGGGTATTCCATTTATAACCGGTAGCGCCTGAAACGGCATTCCAATTCCATACAATTTGAATTTGGCTAGGGCTGTGTATGCCAGCAGAAACCGCTGCGGGCAGTGGACAAGGGCAGGAGACGGAGTACCAAGCGGAATATACATAGGACTCAAAGCATTTGCTATCCGTATTAAATATCAGAAGACCTTCCGCAGGTGATACGATGGCATTTCTTTGAGCAGTGCTCATGCGGGTAATTAAGGTCCCTTGCGTTGTGGAATTAATTTCCAGTTTTGCAGATGGGTCTGGCGCAGTCGTGCCAATACCAACTCCTTGGCCCTTTGCTTTTATGGAAACAAGAAGTATCATGAAGAGGATGATTTGATGGGTTATTTTCATCTGATTTTCAATAAGTATTTGATTTTAAGTGAAATAGAATGCGATTCTCTGTTTTTGTTTCTTGAGAATGCCTAACAAAGTTATAAAAATTAAATTTATTTTTACATGTATTTAAATACTGTACCTTTAAGGTATTCAAAAAAATCTTAGCAATGAAAAGAATATTCCTATTTATTTTCCTATTAATCAGCAGTTTTTTAATTCAAAAGTCTTACGGGCAGGGAGTAGGTATTGGTATTAAAAATCCAGACCCTTCTGCCAAATTGCATATTCACTCTACGCAACAGGGGACTTTAATTACCCGCATGACCTCCGTACAGCGCGATTCTATTGTTAATC
>CANKSK010000278.1 GCA_947485425.1 Bacteroidota bacterium
TTATGAAAGCCTAGAAACGAAAACGCGTTCATTTGTGGAAGCCATCAATAGTCATGCATTGGCTAAAAAATATCCTTTTCATATTTTTTCAATAGGGTCAATTTTTTGGTTGTCATTTTCTGAAAAAGAATCTGTTAAAAGAGCTGATGAAATAGATGGAAATAGGATGAAATATTTTAATACGATGTATCATGCCCTTCTTGAAAGGGGAGTATACATGGGTCCTTCAGGTTATGAGGTTGGATTTATTTCTGCTGCTCATACTGAAAGTGTATTACAGGATGCGCAGAAAGTTATGATAGAATGTCTTGATATTGCCTTTTCTGCAGATTGAAATTTGTTATAAATAAACAGAGGTAAATTGAAATGTTTTTCCATCAAATAAACCTTTGTCGCTGAGTTTCAATTCAGGAATAACAAGAAGGGCAAGAAAAGATAAAGTCATGTAAGGAGAGTTTAGCGTGCACTCCCATTCCTTTATTTTTTTATCTAAATATTCATATTTTTCAGCTACTTTATATCCATCATCAGCACTCATGAGTCCTGCTATGGGCAGTGGAAGAATGTCTTGAAATGCTCCGCAGGCAGCAGATACACCGCCAGTATTTTCGATGACCAAATTGATTGCATTGACAATGTCTTCATCAGAAACACCCGTTGCAATTATGTTATGGCTATCATGTGCTACACTTGATGCAAGGGCTCCTTTTTTTATGCCAAAATTCTTTACAAAGCAGATGGCAGGAGGTGCTGTTTTATATCGATTAACAACAACCAATTTTAAAATATCCTGATCTGTATCGCTATGCAGAAAATCATTTGTTTTTTTGAGAGTGGCACTGCCTTCCTTGGTTATCAGCTGTCCATCAGTGACTTCGATGGTTTTGATTTTTTGTGAATCAGCAGGAATTTGTATGTCGGAAACGTTAATTTTTTTGCAATCGAAATTGTTTACGATATCTGTTTTTACAGATGAAATATTTGAGGTGCCTTTTTCTGCAACCATTTCTCCATTGATATAGGTTTGAAGGACATTGAAGTCCTCTATATTGTCAATGACAATAAAGTCAGCATCATCACCTTTTTGGAGCAGTCCCACTTTCATTCCATAATGTTTGATGGTATTGTATGATGATGCTCTGAGAACTTTCATCAATGGGATATTTTTTTGAAGTGCTCTTTTTACATGGGTATTTATATGCCCTGCCACCAAGTCATTGGGATGCTTATCGTCAGAGCCAAACATCATCATTTC
This sequence comes from Bacteroidota bacterium, assembly GCA_947485425.1. Lineage (GTDB taxonomy): Bacteria > Bacteroidota > Bacteroidia > AKYH767-A > CANKSK01 > CANKSK01. Next base: position 1,256 of record CANKSK010000278.1, read on the forward strand.
TGAATGGTTGTTCATCAGGTCAATTAGTGCTTCAAAGTTTTTTGCGGCACTGCCTTCTCTGATAATAATTTTCATGCCATATTTTAATTTGTCAAGCGCTTCTTCTGCAGTAAAGCATTCATGGTCAGTACTTATTCCCGCTTCGATATATTTTCTAGCATCTTCTCCCCTTAAGCCCGGTGCATGACCATCAACTACTTTATGATACTGATGAGCAAGTCTTATTTTTTCCATTACTTCAGGATCTTTAAATAAGACACCTGGAAAGTTCATCATTTCAGCTAGGTAAACAATTTCATCCATTTTTAATAATTCCTCTACATCCTCAACACCTAAAGTGCTGCCTGCCGTTTCATGAATGGTTGCTGGTACGCAAGAAGGGGCACCGAAATAAAATTTGAAGGGTACTTTTTTTCCGTTATTCAGCATGTATTTAACTCCTTCAATGCCAAGAACATTAGCTATTTCATGGGGATCGGAAATTGTCGCTACTGTGCCATGGGTAACAGCAATTCTCGCAAATTCAGAAGGGATTATCATGGAGCTTTCTACATGTACGTGCGCATCTATAAATCCTGGAAGAATGTATTGGCTATTGTTGTTTTCGTTTTCTTCAATGTCTACAATTTTTCCATTTTTTACATGTATGGTACCTTTGAAAATTCTTTGGTTTTCTAGGTCAATGATGTTTCCGGAAATGCTGAAAGGGTTCATATGAGGATAATTTTAAGAATGAAATTGTAGAATATAAAGTGTAAAGATAATATTTAATTAAAAAATGAATAACTTTGCTTTATCTGGAAAGAAAATATAATTATTGATTGAAAAAATGGAAAACTTTATTGTATCAGCGCGAAAATACCGTCCTGCCACTTTTGATACGGTCATTGGTCAGGCGCCAATCACAACTACATTAAAAAATGCGATAAAGAGTCAACATCTTGCGCAAGCTTTTTTATTTTGTGGTCCCCGTGGTGTTGGAAAGACTACCTGTGCGCGAATTCTTGCCAAGACCATCAATTGTGTCAATATTTCTGAAGATACAGAGGCCTGCAATCAGTGCGAGTCATGTGTTTCCTTTAATAATGGGCAGTCTCTTAATATTTATGAGTTAGATGCGGCTTCAAATAATTCGGTTGATGATATACGAAATCTTGTTGAACAGGTTCGGTTCCCGCCACATAATGGTCGTTATAAAATTTATATCATCGATGAGGTTCATATGCTTTCGGCGAGTGCTTTCAATGCATTTTTAAAGACACTTGAAGAGCCGCCAGCATATGCTATTTTTATCTTGGCAACGACAGAGAAACATAAGATTATTCCAACCATTTTGTCGCGCTGTCAGATTTTTGATTTCAGTAGGATTCAGGTTTCTGATATTTCAGCTCATTTGTTATCTATTGCTGAAAAGGAGGGTATTTTTACTGAGCCTGCAGGCTTGCATGTGATTGCCCAAAAGTCTGATGGAGCGCTCCGGGATGCGCTGTCGATGTTTGACCAAATTGTCAGTTTTTCAGGTGCACAACTAACCTATAAAGCGGTTATACAGAACCTAAATATATTGGATTATGACTACTATTTTAAAATTACGGATTACCTATTGACGAGGGATTATTCGAATGCCTTTTTGGTGTTCAACGAGATACTACAGCATGGTTTTGATGGTCATTTATTTATTAATGGTTTGAGTGGACATATCAGAGATTTATTGGTAGCCAAAGATCCGATTACGCTTGGTTTATTAGATGTTACGGATTCTGTTAAAGCAAAATATGCTTATCAGTCGGAATCTGCAGATGCGGGTATACTCATGGATTGGTTGTCTATAACCAACCAATGTGATATTTCATATAAATCAGCAAAAAATCAAAGATTACATGTAGAGCTTGCGCTCTTGAAA
>CANKSK010000279.1 GCA_947485425.1 Bacteroidota bacterium
CTTAAATCTAGGCTTTTATACGCATGTGTGAGCGCACCCGAAGATATAAAATTTACTCCGCAAAGTGCAACCTCTCTGATATTTTCTAGTGTGATACCTCCTGAGGCTTCTGTTTCTGCGCTTTTGCCGATCATTTGAACAGCGGTGCGAAGATCCGAAAGGTTGAAATTGTCGAGCATAATGCGGTCAATTTTTCCTACCCGTAAAATTTCTTTCACCTCTTCCAAGTTGCGGGCTTCGATTTCAATTTTGAGGGGAAGATTTTTTTGGTCTAGATATTTTTGAACTGCAAGGATGGCAGGTTCAATGCCCCCTGCATAATCGATGTGATTGTCCTTGAGCATAATCATGTCTGATAAGCCAAAGCGATGATTTCTGCCTCCGCCGATGCGCACGGCCCATTTTTCCATTTCACGAAAGCCCGGTGTGGTTTTGCGGGTGTCGAGGAGGATGCATCCCGTATTTTCCAAAGCTTTTACATATTGAGCGGTAAGGGTCGCAACCCCGCTCATGCGCTGCATGCAATTGAGCACCAAGCGCTCTGCCATTAAAATGGCACGGACATTTCCGCGAACGGAAAAGACGATGTCGCCAGGGTGTATAGGGCTTCCATCTTGCATAAAAATTTCCAGTGCAAGATCGCGATGGATATGGGTAAAAATCATTTCTGCTAGCGCAACACCGGCAAGTATGCCTTTTTCTTTGACAAGCAGGCGGGCTTGCCCTACTGCATTGTCCGGTATGCAGGCCACTGATGAATGGTCGCCCTCAGGGGCGTCTTCCATTAAACATCTATCGATAAAGTCTTTGAAAGGAGTTGGGTTTGTAATCATATGCGCAGAAAAATAGGGAGGCTTCAATTTTAGTGGATTTCTTCTTCAAACCGTAGTTCCTGAATAAAGTATTTGCCACCAATTATGCGCAAAAGGAAATAGGTTCTGTAATTTCCGCCCTGGGTGGTGCTGAGGTTGCCAATCACATAGCGGGCTCCTTCTTTGGATGTGCCCTGGTGTTTGATGGCAAAATTGGAAGGGGTGTTTTTGGCAAAAAAATCCTTCATGATAATTTCTGCCTGCGATTTACCATATACATCTTCCTGGTTGCGAAGGGTTAAATCTACCGTGTTGTTGAAAAAAGTGGCTAACTGCTTGGCGTTTCCGCTGCGGATGGCCGAGCTGATGTCATCAAAAATATCTGAATAGGCAAAGGCCATGCAGCAAATCCCCATGAACAGGCCCAATATGTGAATTTTTTTCATTTTTTGACGGTATAAGGTGAAGTGAAAGATTTCTGATTTGGATTCATTCCTCTTTTTTTATTCAACAATAATCAAGCCAAAGGAAGTCATTGCATTTTGCTGTAAAGTTAAAAATATTTTTTAGGTATTTTTGGGAAAAATCTGTTATGAAAATTACCCTCCTTGTTGTCGGAAAAACCTCAGATGCCTATTTGGAAGAGGGCATCGGTATTTATGAAAAAAGGCTGCCCCATTATGTGCCTTTTCGCATACAGGTCATACCACCTGTAAAGAATGCTGCGGCATACGATAGGGAAAAGTTGAAAGAAAAAGAAGGGGAGTTGATTCTAAAAAATATTCAAGCTGCTGATTATGTGGTTCTTTTGGATGAAGTTGGAAAGCAGCTCACTTCAGTGGGACTTGCCGATTGGACGGGCAAATGCATGTCCAATGGGGTAAATCATTTGGTTTTTATAATTGGCGGCGCTTTTGGGGTTTCAGAACAAATTAAAAATCGATCTTCCTTTCAGCTAGCCCTTTCGCAGATGACCTTTTCCCATCAAATGGTTCGCTTGATATTTGTCGAGCAACTGTATAGAGCCATGACCATCTTGAAAAATGAGTCCTATCATCATATATGACACCTCTTTCTTGATTGTTATACTAATTCTCCATTTGCCCCAAGTGCTCTGTAAATACGGGCATATGTAGCGGCTCCCGCATCAAGTGAAAAATAGGGCATGGATTTTTCTCTGATTTGATTTTTTGATAGAAGAAGCATCTGATCGATTTGTTCGATTGCTTGCTGGTAAGATTCATCATTAAAATCCGTAATCACAATGCCTGCCTGATTTTCGTTGATGATCGCGTCTACATCTCCAACCCCTGCATTGCATATCACTGGGATGCCCATGCAAAGGGTTTCGCCAAGCTTGGTAGGGCAGGAGGCTTTTTTAGAATAAACGGCTTTGATAAAAAATATAGAAATTTTTGAAAGGGAAAGCAGCAGCGGGACCTCTTTGCGTTTTGCCGGCGTGATGATGAGCTTTGAGGCCGGAATGCCAGCTTGAATGGCCATTTTTATAATGTCTTCCGCAAGGTCGGTGGTGATGATGAGAAAGCGGGCCTCAGGTTTGGTTTTTAGCAGCTGTTTGAAAAATGCAAGCATTTCCATCGGTAGATACCAGGTGCCCATGCCCCCAAGATAAGACAGAATAAAATCAGTTTCTTGAATGCCTAATTTTTTTTGAAGGGATAATTGCTCTGCCTCTATAATATTTTGGGGCGAAAAAAAAACTTGATCGGTACAGCAAGGGATCACCTCTATCTTTAGGTCTTTGCGTACATTCCATTTCATGATTTCTGATTTTCCTGCTTCCGTCAAGCTGACGGTATAATCAGATTCATTTAAAAATTTCAGTTCTTGTTTTTTGAAAAAGCGATAGATTGCTCCATATATGGGCTGCTTGGGATTCCAAAGGCCACCATCAATTCTTTCGTCAGCATAAAAACCCCGCATGTCAAAGATAAACTTCAGCTTGTGCTTTTTCTTCAGCAATCGGCCTGAAAGTGCGGTAATATAACTTCTGCAATGAACGATACGAATACCGGGGTTTTGGTGGATGATTTTACTGCAGAGGGAATGCATCTTAAAAACATCGTAAAGGGTTGAAAGTACAGGAGGCCATTTGGTATAGACGATATATTGCCATTGAATTCCCGGGTGCAGGATTTTTTTGATGGTATCAATATCGCCAATTCTGCTTTTTTTTTCACAACTGACCAAGGCAATTCTGAACCCATGTTCTGAAAGTTTATTGAGATAGGGAATCACCTGCGATTGTCCAAGTTGGTCGGTGAGTCCATCATAGCTCATATAAAGAACTTCTCGTTGATGTTGATTATCCCCAGAATATGAA
>CANKSK010000280.1 GCA_947485425.1 Bacteroidota bacterium
TCGACGGGATTTAAGACTGGAAGATAATGCAGGACTATTTCATGCTTTACATGCAGGAAAAATGGTTTTGCCTATTTTTATTTTTGACAAATCCATTTTAGATTCCCTAGAAAACAAAAATGACAGAAGAGTGCATTTTATTCATCAGGCACTTGAGAAAATAAACAGAACCTTAGTTGAATATGGATCTTCTTTATTGACACTTTTTGATACGCCCCTGGAGGCCTTTAAGAAGTTGACAGACCAATATAAAATTGCGGCTGTTTATACCAATCACGATTATGAGCCCTATGCCCTAAAAAGAGATGCAATAATAGCAGAATTACTCCTAGAAAAAGGCATTTCATTTCAAAGTTTTAAGGACCAAGTTATCTTTGAAAAAAACGAAGTGCTCAAATCAGATGGAAGCCCTTATACCATCTTTACTCCTTATTCAAAGGTTTGGAAACAAAAATACAAAAGTGAATCTCCTAAAAAATATGATAGCGAAAAGCAAATCAAACATTATCTCAAAACAAAACCTTTTGAGCTTCTCCAATTAGAGGATATAGGATTTAAAAATTCCGACCTGATCATACCATCCATGCAGGTGACTGCAGATATCCTTGAACACTATCATGAATTCCGTGATATACCCGGAATTGAAGGCACGAGTCACCTGGGGATACATTTGAGATTCGGGACCATCAGCATTCGGCAGTTGGCAGAAACAGCAATACAGAAAAATGAAATATTTCTCAATGAATTAATATGGAGAGAATTTTTCATGAGTATTTTATACCATTACCCAAAAGTGGTTCATGAATCTTTCAAAAAAAAATATGAGGAGATTCAGTGGAGAAATAATGAAGAAGAGTTTAAAAAATGGTGCGAAGGCAAAACCGGATATCCGATTGTAGATGCAGGCATGAGACAGCTCAATGAAACGGGATGGATGCACAATAGAGTGAGAATGATTACAGCAAGTTTTTTATGTAAACATCTGCTTATCGATTGGCGGTGGGGCGAACAATATTTTGCGAACAAACTGATTGATTATGAATTGGCAGCAAACAATGGAAACTGGCAATGGGCAGCGGGTTGTGGATGTGATGCAGCACCCTATTTCAGAATATTTAATCCGGAATCTCAAACCAAAAAATTTGACCCTGAATTTAAATATATTCGGAAATGGGTAAAAGATTTTCAAACAGCTTCTTACCCTATGCCTATTGTTGAGCATAGCATGGCTAGAGAAAGAGTATTAAAAACATTCAAAGAAGCATTAAACAAATAATGATAGATTAATACATCACCTTTTTTTTGAATCTAGTGCATATGCGGAAAAATAACCTAGCCCACCATTATTGATATTGGTTAATGGATTTGCGGGGGAGCTTAAAGGAAAGACGGCCTTTCGCCTTGAACGGCAGTTAAGGTATTGTAAAAATCACAGGAAGATTTAGGTATAGACAAAAGAAAAACATAAAAAGTATCTCCCACTGCTAAAGAAGCATTTGAGGACATAGAAATACTTTGTCCATCCACTAATTTATCCGACAACAAAGGAATTCTATTTTGTTTATAAGCGGTGTCATTTGAAAGAAAAATCAAACGATAATAGTCGTTTATTGACAAACATTCATTGCCAGCATGCCACAAATATCGACAACCGTCGTATCTTTTAATATAATATATTTTATTACATTTGTATCACCATAACTCAATTGAAATCATGAAAATCCAATACATCACAAATATTATTTTATTTCTAGGCATTTTCAACTATTCAGCATACGCCCAATGGAATACCAACTCCCAAATCAATAACAGCATCACGAATCAACCCAATGACCAAAAAGCCGTCAATATGGTTACTGACAGCAAGCATGGAGCAATTATCGGCTGGCTAGACTTTAGAAGAGATACCACGAGGGGAGATATTTATGCACAAAGAATTGATGCACAAGGATATAACAAGTGGTCTACCAATGGCGCTATCGTTTGCAACAATGACAGCAACCAAGCTGCGATGTCTATGATAGAAGATGGCTTTGGGGGCGCTATTTTTGCTTGGAACGACTGGAGAAGTGGAAATAGAGATATTTATGCACAAAGAATTGATTCCAACGGAACCCTTTTATGGACTTCTTCCGGACAGGCTGTTGCGGTCAAACCATTTCACCAAAAAACCCCAAAATTAGTTACAGACGGAAACGGAGGCGCTTTTATCACCTGGATAGATTCCTCTAATGTCTCCTGGGACATCTATGCGCAGCATATCAATGCATCTGGAACGAACCTATGGGCAAACTCAGGCTTACCTATTTGCACTGCCACTGGATCACAAACAAATCCAAGAATTGAGACGGATAATAATGGAGGAGCCATTATTGTCTGGCAAGACAAAAGAAACGGTGCTGATTATGATATTTATGCCCAACGCGTGAATTCAGCAGGCACAATACAATGGGCCACTAATGGCATAATTGTTTGCAGCACAATTGGAACACAGTCCGGACAGAAAATTCGCAGTGACATGCAGGGAGGCGCGTATATCGTTTGGCAAGACAAACGGAATGGTATTGATTATAACATCTATGCACAAAGAATAAGCCCTGCTGGCAGCAGGTTGTGGTCAGCAAATGGGATACTCATATGCAATGCCACAGGCTTGCAAAATTCAATTGACATAACGAATGAAAATATAATGAATGGCCTAATCATTTCTTGGAAAGACGAAAGAAAAGGAACCAAAAATGCCGATATTTATGCGCAAAAAATAGATATTTCGGGCATCATCCAATGGCCTGTTAATGGCACTGCCATATCATCCGCAATCTTCAATCAACAAAACCCCAATACCTGTGGTGATGGCACAGGTGGTGCAATCATTTCGTATCAGGATTCCAGCTCGGGCACATGGGACATCAGATGTCAACGCATTGACTCGATAGGCAATATCCGCTGGCAAACAGGAGGCGCAGTTTTATCCAATGCCACCTATTCACAAACCACTCCGATAAACATTAGCGACAACTTAGGAGGAACGATAGCTGCTTGGCAAGACAAAAGAAACACTATTGAATGGGATGTCTTTGCAAGTCATTATAATCCAAATTGGATAAATGTGGGCATTTCCACTAAGGTGCATGAACCTAGGGCTGCAGTAA
>CANKSK010000281.1 GCA_947485425.1 Bacteroidota bacterium
AACCATTTACAATATTTGTTGATAATGTTGCGGGCATATTCTTCGCGCTATCTAAAGCTGGGAGGTTCAAATGGCCTACCATTATGCTTTGTAATCCTTGCCCAATGAGTTTTTTAAATGGAAACAATTCGAGACTATCAATCGATTCAACATTTTTCAAAATACGAGGAAGGCCTTTATGCGAATCCATATCCGCATCACCATGTCCTGGAAAATGTTTTCCGCAAGCCATAATACCATGCTCCTGAAGACCTCGCATATAGGCAAGGCTATTTTGAGCCACTTTAATTTTATTTTCACCAAAAGACCTGCTGCTGATGATGGGGTTTAAAGGATTGCTATTGATATCTAAAACCGGTGCAAAATTTATGTGTATGCCCATTCTTTTGCATTCCCTAGCAATTTCAGTTCCCATCTGATAGATGAGGCCCTCATCATGCATGGCACCTAAAGTCATTTGCCTTGGAAAGCGAATGGTGCTATCTAGACGCATTTGCAATCCCCATTCGCCATCAATTCCGATCATCATGGGCACCTTGCTCATGCATTGATATTCATTGGTAAGTCTTGCCTGACGCAGCGGGCTTCCTTGAAAAAAAATGAGACCTCCAATATTGTAATTGCATATCAAGCTATTGATGGTGTCTGTGTGCGCTTGCCCGCGGTTGGAAAAGGTGGCGAGCATAAAAAGTTGTCCCAATCTTTCATCCGCATTCATGCCATTGAAAATGGAATCTACCCATTCTTCGCCTTTTTTATCGATGGCGAGTGGATTTGTATTTTCAGCTTTCAGAAATTGAAAGGTGAAAATGAAACAAATGAATAGACCGATTTTTTGACTTCTTCTCATCGTAATATAAATTGTGTTGAATATACCCAAGTAACAAAAGTAAAGCCACAATATATAGCATTGATAAGGCTTTGTAAAAGTTTTAAACAAGTCGTTGTTGACGGTTTTTTCTTGATGGTATGCAATTTTATAGTTCTCTAAAATCATTTGTATAAATGATTATATTTGCAAGATTTCATTCATTCTGCAGAAAGTCAAATTTGCAGGTTTGATGATAAATCAGTACATCAAATGATTGCTATTCTATACTTAAAACACATCATGTAACGACTATGAAGAAGATATATCTATTGTTTTTTTTAATTATTTGTTATTCAGGTATTTATGCCCAAATAAAAGCCAATTTATCCGCTAATACGCGTCATTTTTTTGCATTAAAAGATGCACATAGTTCTCGTTTTGCTGAAGGCTATGTTTATAAAACCAGAAAGGATGGGCATTTATTGTTGAGTGCGTTGATCAAAGTGGATAAAAATATTGATTTAAAAGCGCTTCAAATCTTGGAGGTAGAAGTTGGTACCCAGGCAGGTGATATTTGGACAGTGCGTGTGCCTGAAGAGCACCTAAAAGCATTTTCTGAAATCTCTGGAATTTTATATATGCAGCTTGATGAACCCATTATATCGAGTTTAGATGAGGTAAGAAAGCAAACCCATGTTGATTCTGTTCAAAAGGGAATTGGGCTTCCCAATGGATTTACAGGAAAAAATGTGGTCATTGGGATTATGGATATCGGATTTGATTACACCCATCCTTCCTTTTTTGACACCACCGGCACCAAATACCGGATCAAGCGGGTTTGGGAACAAAAAAACACTGGAACCCCACCGGCAGGTTTTTCATATGGCAATGAAATTTCAGATACCCTAGCCATGTGGGCAAAAGGCACCGATAATAACACTCAATCCCATGGTACGCATGTTACGGGTATTGCTGCGGGTTCAGGTTTTGGAAGCAGTATTTCCAATTCAAAATACCGAGGAATGGCCTTTAACAGTGATATTGTTTTGGTAGGTATAACACCAGCCCAAGGGCAATGGCAAAATACGGGAATGGCTGATATTATTGATGGCATGCAATATATTTTTACGTACGCACAATCAGTTGGAAAACCGGCAGTTGCCAATTTAAGTTGGGGATGTACCATTGGTCCGCATGATGGAAGTTCACTTTTTAGTCAGGCATGTGATAATTTGACGGGGAAAGGAAAGATTTTTGTCTGTTCTGCTGGCAATACAGGTGATTTGAATTTGCATATAAATAAAACTTTTACGGCAGTTGATACTTCTGTTTCTACAGTTGTGGGATTTCAAACGGGTATGTCTCCTCAAAAAACATGGGTAGATATTTGGGGCGATACCTCCCAGACTTTTTGTGTGAAAGTAAGCCTGTATAATGGCAATACGATGGGGAAAACTACTCAAATGATTTGTATCGATAACAATGTTCATAGCTTTCAGTTGATAGGAAGCAATATGGATACTTGTTTTGTAACGATGACAACCGCTTCTTCAGAGTTTAATATGAAGCCTCATGTATTATTAAATTTTTACAGTAGAGTAAATGACAAAATAGTTATTACTGTTCAGGGTTATAAGGGGAAAATAGATATGTGGAATGGCTATGTATTAAATTCTTCAGGATATTATGGGGCATTTACAAATGGAGGGTATTCATGGGCTATTTCTGGAAATACCAATAGTACAATTAGTGATATGTCTTCTACAAAATCCGCAATTGCTGTAGGGGCTTATGCATCCAAAACAAGTTTTACAAATGTTTCGGGAGCTTCATATAACTATAATTCATATGTTGCAAAAGGAAATATAGTGCCTTTCTCAAGTCATGGACCTACCATTGATAATCGGGTGAAGCCAGATATCACTGCTCCGGGACTCAGCATTGCTTCTGCAATTAACTCCTTTGATGCGAGTTTTAAATCCAATGGATCCAATTATTTGTATGTGGTTAATAGCTATTATAAGAGTTCAAATGCGAAGACCTATTCCTATGCCATGATGAGTGGAACCTCTATGTCTTCTCCTGCTGTATCGGGCATTTCGGCGCTTTTATTGGAGGCAGATCCAAATTTAGATCCTCAGTCTTTACTGCAAATTTTCAGACAATCGGCTCTTAAAGATGCGTACACAGGAACGATACCTTCCTTGGGAAGTAATATATGGGGGGCAGGTAAAATTAATGCATATCAGGCTTTGAAAAAACATTTGATCAGTTTACAGGTTTTATCGGTTACCGGAAATATGACTGACTTGAAAATTTATCCCAATCCGTCAAGTGGAAA
>CANKSK010000282.1 GCA_947485425.1 Bacteroidota bacterium
AACAAAAAAATTGGAAGAAACAACAATTGGAGATATGGTCACAAAAGACTTTCGCAAGGCAGAAATTTTCAAAAAATTTAAAATAGATTTTTGTTGTGGTGGAAACAAAACGCTTAAACAAGTATGCACCGACAAAAATATAGACATGCTCGATGTTGAATATGCACTGCACGAAATACAAACCCATACATCTATACCCGCCTTACCTTTCAACAATTGGAAAATAGATTTTTTAGTGGATTATATCATCAACACCCATCATGAATACACAGCAAAAGCCATACCTATTTTACTAGAGTATACGCACAAGGTTGCGAAGGTACATAGAGCCCAGCATCCAGAAATGACAATCGTTGAAAATACATTTCTTGAAGTCGCACAAGAACTTACCACCCATATGCTGAAAGAAGAAAAAATATTATTTCCATATATCAAAAAACTTTCACAAGCCTCTGAATATCCTGAAGTACTCTGTGGATCGAATAGCATTAAAAACCCCATAGAGGCCATGGAAAATGATCATGCCATCGTTGGAGAACTTTTTAAATCCATTCGACAATTGTGTAATGACTATATTCCTCCTGCAGATGCATGTGCCACTTTTCAAGTAACCTTAAAAAAATTAGAGGAATTTGAAAATGACCTTCTACAACATATTCACCTTGAAAACAATATTCTTTTTCCGAAAAGCAAAGCATTAGAAAACCAAATTCTAGCTTAAAAGCCTGCTCCTTCCAAATCTATTTATTTCACAGCATAGGTTGTTCTATATTGAGAAATCAGCATCAAAGCTGTTCCCATCCATAGCAACAGAGCTATTCCAAATAGAACGTCATTGACATACGGTATTGGGAAATAACTGAATGAGGCAATACCCTGTATCGCCAATGCCAATTCATTTAAAAATATACCGGAAATAAAAACAGTAAGGCCTATGGTCAACTTTTTATTCACCTGTACCAATTGAAAGGCATATATATATGACAATAAAAAAACAGAGATAATAGCCAATAATACCAAGTGCAAATACGCAATTACGATAGGCCTAAATCCAAACGCCAAGTGACTCACATAGGGAATGGTAGAGCCCATTTGCAAGAACAATTTGATGGTAAATGCTACTGAAACAAAAATAAATAGAATTTTTTCAACTGAATATCTGCCTCCTTTGACTGCAAATTGACTGCTCATATTTCGATAAAACAAATACCAACCCCACAGCTGGGCGAAAGCGGCAGCAAAAACAAGTATATACAGCCATATGGGCAATCCCAACCAAAGAACAGAAAGAAAATAGGCTGGTACCACAGAGGCAAAAAAGATCGTGAAAATAGTAGTATTGTATCTATATGCCGGAATCATTCTTTGTGCAAGATGAAAGGCAAGGCCCATACAACAAAAAATAAAAAAACCATTGTACTGAAAATGCAAATAAAAATATTCCGCAGACAGATACAGATTTTCATTAAAATTTCTAGAAATAAGCATGTAGGCTAGATAAAAAGTACCTGCTGATGAAATCAAATTAAACCAAAGCCCCGCCTTAAACCATGGCAAAAGTTGCCTTTCTTCCGCTATTTTTTTCGTTTCCTTCAAAAAATGAAAGGCAAATACCACCGCCAATACAATACTTCCATTCAATAAAATAATGGAAACCGGACTATATCCGCTAAAAAAGAATGAAAGCAAAAGCCCATAGGCACCAAGTAAATTGGATAAAATAATGACATTAAACTTCTTTATGGATATCGATGCGGATTTACTTTGTAAATAATCAACCATCAATACATATAGGGTATGGGTGATCCATCCCAAAAATGCAAAATGAGAATGTGCATGGTGAATGTCTTTCTGATTGAAATAAGGAAAAGAAAATCCAATCTTATAGCGAAGCAAAACGCCTAAACTCGAAATAATACATAGGTTAATCAAAGAAAATACAAGCCACTTTTGGGTTTTGAAAATTAGCATCAATAAATCAGTTTTCTGTTCACAATTTGAACGATATGAGAGGATTTCATTTTTGATAAGGTCCTGATAACCGTTTCTACCCGCAAGCCGGTATAATTTGCAATTTGCTGACGGGTAAAAGGAATTTCAATGGGGAGGCTTTCTTGAGAACTCCTTTTCTTATAGGCATTTAAAAATGAGAGGATGCGCGTCTCCGGTGAATGGTTAATAATCTCTCTGGTAGAACTGGTCTTATTATATATCCTGCGCGCCAAGAGCGCAATGATTTTTTTTTGATAGACGGCATGCGTATCTAATATTTCAAAAAACTTCTCCTTGGATAATTTTACGACAACCGAATCCATTACTGCCATTGCCGATGATGGATAGACCTCATCAATAAACAATGGAGGCTCTCCAAAACTTTCTCCCTCCTTAAATTCACTTTGGGTAAACTCTTTCCCGTCGGCATTGGTATTAAACATTTTGATACACCCTTCTGCTATCTGAAAGAAAAAAACCGGATGATCTCCCTCGTGAAAAATATATTCGCCTTTTTTATGTTTTTTAAATACCCCTCCACTTGCCTTTAAAATTTCTTCATCAATAAACATAATATATTCATTATTGCGCATACATCATCTATTCATTTTGAATACATAACACTTCACAAAGATATATAAAAAACAGGTGAAATGGAAACGCTTTCCTAGCTTTTAGCCCAGCGCACCATATCTTTTACTTCTACAATTTGCTTCTCTTCTGTACCCGCTGCGGCATGAATCATCGCTAGTCCCAATTCCTGCAAACTGGAAACGACGCTAGGAAATACCAACCGCAAAAAAGGATACATCCAACTCACCCATTTGTAATATTTCAAGGTATACTTCATTCCCGGTGTTGGCTGCATATATCCGGGTCTAAACATATACGCCTTCTTAAAGGGTAGCTTCATCAAATCATTCTCCGTCTTCCCTTTCACCCTTGCCCACATCAGCTTCCCTTTTTCTGTGCTGTCAGTGCCCGAACCCGAAACATAACAAAATACCATATCCGGCTGAACCCTTGACAAGGTTTCCGCAACATGCATCGTCAACAAATAAGTAGGCTTATAAAATTCTTTTTCATCCATGCCTATTGAAGAAACCCCTGCACAAAAAAAACAGGCATTATAACCTTTCAACCG
>CANKSK010000283.1 GCA_947485425.1 Bacteroidota bacterium
AATCCTCTTCTTTCATTTGCAGCTCGATAGGTTCATCCATGGCGGCCTACGGTATTTTGTGTTTTTTTAGAGGTAATTTTTATAAAATGGCAATTGTATTGGGTATTGCCAGTCTTTTTCAATTGATGGATGCCGCTCAAGTATTTGTTTTGATGTTTCTATTGTGTGTACTGGAGAATGGAAAAAATTCAATGCGCGAAGTCTTTAAAGTGGCATTCTTGTATGGCTTATGTGCTGCACCCATGTTTATTCCCATGTTTTATAAACAATTCTTGCATCCATCGATGAATAATAGCCCTTTTTATTACCATATTTTGTATCATTTTAGAAATCCACATCATTTTTTACCCTCCCATTTTCCACTGAAAGATTATTTGAAAACCGCTTTGTTGCTTGCTGCAGGCTTATGGGCCTCCCTTTATTTAAAAAGGGTGCAAAAGGCATCTGTTTACAGATTGTTTTTTATAATTATTTTGGGCATGATGGCTTACTATATGATTATTGAACAAATGGGTGCCTATGGAATTGGGAAGTTACAGTGGTTTAAAACTTCCATGTGGATGGGGGCATTTAATTCGATTCTGCTTGCATCGTTTCTATCAGATTGGGTGGAACGGAAATGGCATTTTAGGTTACCCCTACCGAAGGTAAAATGGATTAGTTTTGTAGGAATGGTTTTGATGATGGTTTTGATGTTAAATTCAAAGTACATCCCCATGGTTCAATTGCAAAGCAGGTACCAGGTTGGAAACTATAGAAAAACAGATTTAACGCTTTTGCACGAATGGATTCAGAAGCACATTCCCAAAGAGAGTTTGATTTTATCGCCACCTTGGGATGATTCTTTTGCCTGTGAGGCCCTTCGTCCAAGTCCGATAGGGTATAAGGCCGTCATTCATGAGCCATTTTTTATGATTCCTTGGTATCAAAAGTTTTACAAAATATATGGGGTAAATTTAGCAGATGCTGAAAAAGGTGATGTCATTGCCTTGGCAACCCAATATTACAATACCGCATTTGACAAGCGTGAATCGAATATCAGGTATCGAATTGATGATCTCAAGAGCTGTGCTTTTAAAAAGAATTTAGATGCAATCATTTGCCAAAAGGGCGATTTTGTGCTGACCGCCTATGCCTTTTCCGCCAAATAATAACCAAAATCATATAAACTTTCAAAACACTTCTTTATCTTTGTATATTATATACCCTAATAAAATCCATAATGAAAAAATTTACCCTGATTATCTTATCTATTTTTTTATTTACCATGGTTTCCGCCCAAAGAAAAAGAACCTGTGGTACGCTTGACAATTTAGCGAATTTGATGAAAAATGATCCTGGTTTAGCTGAAAGGATGGAGAAGGATAAGAATAATTTAGAGGTACTGATTAGAAATAACAATGCATCATCTAAGGTATCATCTGTAATTACCATTCCTGTGGTTGTGCATGTCATTTATAAGACGGCAGGTCAAAATATTTCAGATGCGCAAGTACAGTCTCAAATAGATGTTTTAAACGAAGATTTTAACCGAAAAAATGCGGATAGCACCAAAACGCCTGCCGCTTTTAAAGGTGTAGCCTCTAGCCCAAAGTTTAATTTTTGTTTAGCCAAAATCGATCCCAACGGGAATGCCACCACAGGAATCACCAGAACGGCTACTTCTGCAAGTGGTTTTGGTACCAATGATGATATGAAACATGCAAGTACAGGTGGACATGATTCCTGGAATACAACTAAATATTTCAATATATGGGTGTGTGATTTGGGTTTTTCTTTATTGGGATATGCAGAGTTTCCAACCAGTAGTCCGAGCAGTACTTATGGATTGGTTATTTTATACAATGCATTTGGTAGGGTAGGCAATGTAGGTGCACCTTTTAATAAGGGTCGAACGGCCACCCATGAAATTGGGCATTGCTTTGGCTTAACCCATATTTGGGGAGATGATGGTGGTGCTTGTTCAGGTAGCGACAATATGGGGGATACGCCTAACCAAGCCGATGCAACTTATGGCGCATCTGTATATCCGAAAAAAGATGGCTGTTCGCCCAATAATCCCGGCATTATGTTTATGAACTATATGGACTATTCTGATGATGCCTATATGAATATGTTTACCCTTAATCAGTCTACTCAGATGAGTGCTGTGTTAAACGCATATTATCCAGGCTTAAAATCTTCATCGGTTTGTAATGTGCCTGTGGATGTAGGGATATCCGCCATTACCGCACCAAGTGGAAATGTCTGTACAAATACCATTGTGCCTGTTGTTACCCTAGCAAATTATGGCAGTACCACATTAACCAAAACCAGTATTGTGTATAAAATTGATAATGGTGCATTGAATACTTATTCCTGGACAGGTTCACTTGCTGCAGGGGCGAGTGTTTCTGTTACGCTGAATTCTGTAACCATTGGTGGTGGAGCACATACGATCAATGTATATACAAGTAATCCCAATGGAATTGGTGCCGATGCCAATCCTGCCAATGATTCTAAAGGTGGTAGTTTTAATGTTGTTGGAAATGGTGTTGCAGGTTTGTCAGAAGGTTTTGAAGGCAGTGTATTTCCTCCGACCGGTTGGTCTGTATCAAATCCCGATAATGACACGACCTGGGTACATACAAAGCTTTCAGCTTTTTCAGGTAATTCAGCATTGGTGATTAATAATTTTGACAACCAAGTACATGGACGAATAGATGAAATTACAACTCCTGCCATTGATTTGTCTTTGCTTTCTGGACCCGTAATGAATTTTGAATTGGCCTATCAGTTGTATACGGATCCGGCTATTACTCCCAACTATTCTGATACGCTTGAAGTATTTATTTCTACAGATTGTGGTGCTAGCAAAACACTGCTCTATAAAAAATATGGTGCTGCTTTAACCACCACGAGCCCTTCATTCAATCCGAATCCATTTTTGCCAAATGGAGCTGCACAATGGAGACTTGAAACGATTGATTTAAGTTCTTATGTAGCAAGCAAAAAAGCTTTAATTACCATTCGAAATATTACACAGTTTGAAAATTATTTATTCATCGATGATATCAATATTTCGAGTAGTACTTCTATACAAAGGCAGTTGGTTGGAATGGATGAAGATTTGATTTTGTATCCCAATCCG
>CANKSK010000284.1 GCA_947485425.1 Bacteroidota bacterium
GGATTTACTTTCAAGCCATCGGGCGCAAACAAGTACATAGCCTCGATGCGCTCCGGTAAGACTTCCAGGCAACAGAGTGCAATTTTTCCACCCAGGCTATATCCGGCAAGGGAATAGGTTTCTATTTCATGTTTTTTGACGAAAGCTTCAAGCAGTTCACACAAATCACTTTTGTCAAAATAATCCTGTATTGGATTTTTAGAAATGCTGCTATTGCCGTGGTAAAAGAGATTGATAGAAAAAATTTGATAGTAAGCCCCTAGGCTTTTTTCAAGAATGCGAAATTGGGAGGCCTTTTGTCCGAAGCCATGAAATGCCAATAATACTGACTTTCCACGCCCAAATATTTCATATTCGATTGTGTAATTTTTGAAATTAAAATATTTCATTTCATTAGCATCTTCCATCGGTTGGACAAAATTAACCTAATTCATTTCAAATATGCGTCAGATTGCACCAAAATCTTTAAATTCGCAAAAAAATATTTTACGGAAAGCATCCACTTATGCCTTTAGATTCTTCGATATCTTCAGTACTGATTATCGGCAGCGGCCCAATTGTGATTGGACAGGCTTGTGAATTTGATTATTCGGGCTCTCAAGCTTCCCGTTCCTTGAAGGAAGAGGGTATTGTGGTCTCACTGATCAATTCAAATCCGGCTACCATCATGACCGACCCGGTAACGGCCGATCATATTTATTTGTTGCCCCTGAATACCGATTCATTGATTCAGATTCTGGAAGAAAGAAAGATTGATGCGGTACTCCCCACCATGGGAGGGCAGACGGCCCTTAATTTATGCAAGGAAGCCGATGAAATGGGCATCTGGGAAAAATATGGTGTCAAAATCATTGGGGTAAATATCGCTGCGATTGAAACCACCGAAAACCGTGAAGCATTCAGGAAGTTGATGATTGATATTGGGATTGGGGTAGCGCCTTCCAAGGTGGCCAATTCGTTTTTGGAGGGGAAAGAAATAGCGCAGCATTTAGGGTTTCCCTTGGTCATCAGGCCTTCGTATACCCTTGGTGGCAGTGGTGGCAGCTTTGTGAAAAGGAAAGAAGATTTTGATGAAAATCTCACCCGTGGCTTGCATGCCTCTCCCATTCATGAGGTATTGATTGAAAGGGCTGTTTTGGGTTGGAAAGAATATGAATTGGAGTTGCTTCGCGATGCGCACGATAATGTCACCATTATCTGTTCTATTGAAAATATGGATCCCATGGGTATTCATACAGGCGATTCCATTACGGTGGCTCCTGCCATGACCTTATCCGATACTACCTATCAACGCATGCGTGATATGGCTATCAAAATGATGAATTCAATAGGTTCATTTGCCGGAGGGTGCAATGTTCAGTTTGCGGTGAATCCGGATAATGAGGATATTATAGCTGTGGAAATCAATCCGCGAGTGTCACGGTCTTCGGCATTGGCTTCTAAAGCCACCGGTTATCCGATAGCCAAAATTGCTGCCAAGCTAGCCGTAGGCTATCGTTTGGATGAGTTGAAAAATCAAATTACAAAAAATACCTCCGCCTTCTTTGAGCCTTCGCTGGACTATGTGATTGTGAAAATTCCACGATGGAATTTCGATAAATTCCGTGGTGCGGATAGCCGTTTGGGACTTCAAATGAAATCGGTTGGAGAGGTGATGGCCATTGGCCGAAGCTTTATTGAGGCACTTCAAAAAGCTTGTCAATCGCTAGAAATTTCCCGCATGGGCTTGGGTGCCGATGGAAAAAACTCAGGAAAAAGCAGAGAAGAACTGATTCAAGGGCTTGAAAATCCTTCTCATGACAGGCTTTTTTTGATAAAAGAAGCTCTGGAAATGGGTATTCCGGTGAATACCATCTTCAATCACACCCAAATAGACAAATGGTTTCTCAATCAAATTCAAGCACTTGTTTTGATGGAAAGGGAAATTAAAAAAGTAGGTAATGTAGAGGGTTTTTCAGAAGATCTCATGCTTACAGCAAAAAAGATGGGGTATTCAGATGCGCAATTGGCCTATATCGTGGGAAATACCACCGAAGATGCCGTTTCTGTATATCGCAAAAAGATCGGTGTGCATCGGGTTTTTAAAATGGTGGATACCTGTTCGGCAGAATTTCAGGCCCGTACGCCATATTTCTATTCCAGTTTCGAAAAAAGTCCCAAGACCTTGACAGGAGCCGTATTGTCTCCTGATTTTTCTAATGAATCCATCGTTACCTCGAAAGAAAAGGTCATTATTTTGGGCTCCGGGCCAAACCGAATAGGGCAAGGTATTGAATTTGACTATGCTTGTGTGCATGGCGTGCTTGCCTGCAAAGAGGCAGGTTATGAGGCCATCATGATCAACTGCAATCCGGAAACAGTTTCTACAGACTTTGATATTGCTGATAAGCTCTATTTTGAGCCTGTTTTTTGGGAACATATTCTTGAAATCATTGAACATGAAAAGCCCTTGGGCGTTATCGTTCAGCTAGGTGGTCAGACGGCATTGAAGCTAGCAGGAAAACTGCATGAAAGGGGAATAAAAATCATTGGCACATCCTACGACAGCATGGACTTGGCAGAGGATCGTGGGCGTTTTTCCGATTTGCTGAAAAGTCTTGACATTCCTTATCCCGATTATGGGGTGGCGCAATCGGCTGAAGAAGCATTGCGAGTGGCTCAGCAGGTGGGTTATCCGGTTTTGGTAAGGCCTTCTTATGTGCTAGGTGGACAAGGGATGAGCATTGTTATCAATGATGAAGATCTTGAAAGTGCAGTGGTTCAGCTGATAAAAAACTTGCCCGGCAACCGCGTACTCATCGATCATTTTTTGGATAGGGCTGAAGAGGCAGAAGTAGATGCCATCTGCGATGGGGAAGAGATTTATATCATTGGTTTGATGGAACATATTGAGCCGGCAGGCATTCACTCCGGAGATTCTTATTCCGTTTTGCCATCTTTCCATTTGTCACAAGAAGTAACGCGTCAAATGGCTGAATATACCCGAAAGCTTGCCATCGCCATGGATATCAAAGGGCTTTTGAATGTGCAGTTTGCCATTAAGAACGGAAAAGTATATGTTATAGAAGCCAATCCAAGGGCTTCCCGCACGGTTCCTTTTATTGCCAAGGCCTATGGGGAACCCTATA
>CANKSK010000285.1 GCA_947485425.1 Bacteroidota bacterium
TGTATGCCGATATGCGAATGGATGTTGATAAGCTCTAGGTTTTCAAAAAAACTATTCTCGCTTTCCGGCAGAGGTTTCAAGTTCATAGAAAGAAAAATTTAGTGCAAATTAAGGGTTGTGTTTCGAATTATTTCTGGATGGTAGTTGTTTTTCCTGTTTGAAGAAGCCTATTTTTTTAGTTTAATGTAGCTTTTTAGTTACATTTTATCTTTTTTAAGTTTTTTGTGATTTGTAGCGAAAAAGCTACATTAATGAATGTAATTCGTTATTCTTCCTGTCACCTAATTCCTAAATTTCCTGCCTACGAACCCATAAATCCTTTGCATTTTTCAAATCACATCAGTTCCCATCCAGTGAAATACTTTCCATGTTTTTCTACATATTCCATAAATTGACGATAAAATTTATGGCTTCCTAAAGTGGCGCTATCTCCCACAATCACGAGCTTTTTCTTGGCTCTGGTCATCGCTACATTCATCCTTCTGTAATCAGATAAAAATCCGATTTCTCCTTTTTCATTGGATCGTACCAAGGAGATATAAATCACATCTCTTTCTTGTCCTTGAAATGAATCAATGGTATTGATATCAATTGAAATATGTTTGCCAAATTCTTCGTTTGCAAGATCTTCACGCATATACATTACCTGCTGTTTATAAGGTGAAATAATACCAATATCAATAGTAGTGTCATTTTTACACTGATTAACCAATAATTCCAAATGTTTGCGAATCATTGTAAATTCTCCATCATTGAAATAACTGATGGTTTCGGGATTGATTTTTTCATCGAAGCCACAGCCGGCGGTATCAATAAATTCAATGGGCTGATTGAATTCCGGTTCAGCGGTTTCGATGACATGGTGCTTTACAGATTCATGGGCAAGTAATTTATTATCGTAAAATTGCTGGTTGGAGAATCCCATGATATGTTCATTCATCCGGTATTGTATATTCAATAAAACGCCCGGATTTACCTTTTTGAGGCACTTTTCTATCAACGTGATGCCGAGGCCTTTGCTTTGTGCCTCTGCTGATTTCACCGTAGGGGATAGTTGAAAAGGATCACCGGCGAGGACTATTTTTTCCGCTTTTGAAATGGGTATCCAAGTAGCTGGTTCCAAAGCTTGAGAGGCCTCATCAATAATCAAGGTGTTGAAAAATATTTTTTCGATACTTTTTCCAGCAGAGCCTACGAGTGTAGTGGCAATTACTTGGGCATTGGCAATGATTTCATTGATGAGGTCATTTTCCATTTTCACTGCATCCTGTGCCATGGCTCTGGCCTCTTTGAAAATCAGTTTCTTTTGTTCTCTTTCAGCAAAACCAAAATTTCTTTTGTATTTGGAGCCCATTCTTCTCAGCTCATCTGCCTGTTTTTTTATTTTTTTGATGTCTTTGGCGCTGCTGTCATGGTTGATTTTATATTCGATGGTATGCATGAATAAATTGGCATCCATTCTTGCAAGGTTGCCAAGGCGCAAGACTTTTATGCCGGACTCAGCAATTTTTTCTGTGAGTAAATCCACTGCTGCATTGCTGGGCGCACAAACCAATATTTTTTTTTCTTTTTTTGCCAATTGCTTGATCACTTCCACCAGAGTGGTCGTTTTTCCGGTTCCCGGAGGTCCGTGAATAATCGCAATGTCTTTGGCGGCACACACATGGTTCAGTGCCTCATTTTGGGAGGCGTTTAAATGGGGAATGGAAAGCGGATGGTGATCTTGAAGAAATCCCGGATGTTGATTTCCTGACAGAACTTCTCTTAAATAGGACAGACGGTTGTTTTCTGCTTTGAGCACTTTTTCTACCGCATTTTCCATTTCTTTCATGCTGTATTCATCAAAAAGGAGGTTGATGCCCAACTTTTCATCATCCATCCATTCGGGAAGTTCATCTAGGTAAAAAGTTATTTTTACCCGATTTCCATCAACATAATTAATTACTCCTTGACAATTGGGTATTCCTTCTGCCGGTTCTTTAAAAACCCCGGCCATTTTTCCGGACTGAAACTGATGTGCTGTTTCGCGGGCATGGGCACATTCTGCAATGATGTAGGGATAATCTCCTAGTCCATAGCCCGTTTCCCTTATTTTAACAGGATACCAGCATATGCCTGCTGCCCTTCTTTCCTTGATACTTTTGTTTTTCAACAAGGAATTGTATTCTTCCATTCCCTCGCGCTTTTCAATGCGGAGGATGCTTAGCAGTTTTTGCAATTCAGCTTTGGAATCTGTCATTCGATTTTTTCGACAAAGATAGTTGATAGGGAGTAGGATGTTATATAAATTGTAGCAAATGCCAATGCATTCAAAAAGGCAGCCAAATTGAATTGACTGCCTTTTGCCTTTTACTAATTTTTACCGTTCATTATTTTCACTCAAACCTATTGTTTTTTTATGTATGAAATGGATATTATTCTTTCAAATTAAAATATTTACAGGTAGCATGGTAATCATTAAAAAAGGTTTTGGAAAGCCTTGAACCTTTATAATTTGATGCAGGTGCAATGATAACCTTTATATTTGAAAATGCTTCACCAAAACCTGAATAGGAAGAACCATCTTGGTTTTCAATTTCGAGGGTTAGTGTTACGGGTTTGACGCCTGATGAGGTATATACCCTGGTATTGTATGCGCTGCCACAACCCAAACCGGGTGATAAGTACCAATTGCCTCCGCAATTTTGATGGTATACCAATACCAAGCTCGAATCAATCATATTGGGCGTGATGTTATTAGGCAAAATAAAGGTACCGTAAGTATTTGCTGAATTAAAATTTTGGGGTCCTAAAATGCATAAAATGACATTTGCATTCCCAGTAGGACCCGTTTGCCCAGTGGCTCCGGTTTGTCCGGTTTGCCCTGAGGCTCCGGATTGTCCTGCTTGTCCAGTGGCTCCATTGAGTCCGTTAGGGCCAGCGGGGCCTGTTGGTCCCATTGCACCTTCTTTAGCGCATCCGCTGAAAATAAATGTGCTAACAAGAATTGCTGCACTAAAAAATAAACTTGTTGTCTTCATGTTTTTTTTTTTTTTTGATTGATATTAATTAAAAATTAATGATGAGGCCAAATGCCAAATTCAGGATGATGATGGTAAAAATGGTTTGAATTCCTTCCCCAAAAAA
>CANKSK010000286.1 GCA_947485425.1 Bacteroidota bacterium
AAAAATGTATCCTTAAATATTTTCATCATGTTTTCATTATCCTTTGGTAAGGAAAACTCAAAATTATGACAATTTAGGCTTTCTTGCCTTTGTTTTCATCAAGAATAATTAACAATGTATCGTTTACAACTCTTTAAAGAATTCATAGGTTTCTACATTTAGTATAAATCTATTTTTACTATTTTTACACTTTGGTAGCCAAAAATTGAATGTCCACAAAAAACCAGTTAAAATCTGATATTCCTGAAAAACAGGAAAAGACCTCTTCCAAGAAAAAGAAAGGTAAAAATCCATTTCGTTCCACGATCGAGTTTCTCTTGAATCCCAAAACCCACAAGGTATTTTCAATCTTTATGATTGTATTTTCCTTGTTGATGTTTATATCTTTCCTTTCATTTGTCATTACATGGGATAAGGATCAAAGTACTTTTTCGGGTCGTTCTGTTTGGGAATTTTTATTCTATAAGGGGCCTGTGGTTGCCAATTTTGCAGGGAAAGTAGGTGCGCTTATCTCGCACGTATTTATGCATCTTTGGTTTGGAATTTCTTCATTTATTATATGCTTTATTCTATTTGTGGCCGGTTTTAAAATATTTACCACACATGAAATCGTCAATCTGAAAAAAAGTGTAAAATATGGATTGTTTTTTTTGATATGGATTTCCTTGGCTTTAGGCTATATTTTTCAGCCCGGTATCGCCGGTAGCAGCATAAATGGCTTTGTGCCTGGTGGCGTAATGGGATATCGAACAGCCTTATGGCTTGGTGAACTTATGGGGACGATCGTAACTGGAATATTTATTGTAGGCGTATTTATGTCTTTTTTAATTATTGCCTTCAATATATCTTTTCATATTACGCCAAAATTAAAGCCACTTGAAGCTGAGGAGGTAAACGCCACTTCTGCCGCTGTGGTAGAGGAGTCTAAGCCTTTGGTAAATTCTTTGGTTTTGGATGTGGAAAATGAAGAGAGTGAAGCAGAGGAAGAAAGTGATTTTGTGGAAATGGAAACCGATTTTCCTGAAAATTTGGATGAAGATTATGGTCAAGTAGGTGAAATAATCATTTCATCAGGGGTTTCTATGCCTGTCGTTCAAACCCTTCAGGTTGAAAATGAGGTGCCATTGGCTATTATCGAAACAACTCCCGAAAACCTTGAGGCAACAGGAACCATTGAAGAAGGAACCGTAATGGGAGAATATGATCCCAAACTGGAACTGTCCTCGTATAAATTTCCCCATTTGGATTTGCTTGAAAACCATGGAAGCAATAAGATTCAAGTGAACAAAGAGGAATTGGAAGAAAATAAAAATAGAATTGTTGAGACGCTGGGGCATTATAATATCGGTATTGATAAAATTAAAGCATCCATTGGCCCTACAGTTACCCTATATGAAATCATCCCCAAAGCCGGTGTTCGCATATCCAAAATTAAAAATCTGGAAGATGATATCGCATTGAGTCTTTCTGCCCTAGGTATTCGAATTATTGCCCCTATTCCAGGAAAAGGAACGATTGGTATTGAAGTACCCAATCAGAAACCTGAAATTGTTTCTATGCGCTCGATTTTGGGTTCTGAAAAGTTTCAATCCACAGACATGGAGCTACCTTTTGGATTGGGAAAAACCATTTCAAACGAAGTATTTATTGCCGATTTAGCCAAAATGCCACATTTACTGATGGCTGGAGCTACTGGTCAAGGGAAATCGGTTGGTTTAAATGCCATTTTGGTTTCTTTACTTTATAAGAAGCATCCTTCACAAATTAAATTCGTGCTTATCGACCCTAAAAAAGTCGAATTGACGCTTTTTAAAACCATAGAACGACACTTTTTAGCCAAACTACCAGGGGAAGATGATCCCATTATTACCGATACCAAGAAGGTTGTGAATACGCTTAACTCCCTTTGCATGGAAATGGATCAACGTTTCGATTTATTGAAAGATGCAGGCGTAAGAAACATCAAAGAGTATAATGCCAAATTTATTTCGCGCAAACTCAATCCCAATAATGGTCATCATTTTTTACCTTATATCGTTCTGGTGATTGATGAATTTGCAGATTTAATTATGACCGCAGGTAAAGAGGTGGAAACGCCTATTGCCCGTTTGGCTCAGCTTGCCCGTGCGATAGGGATTCATCTTATTATTGCTACACAGCGTCCTTCTGTGAACATCATTACCGGTACCATAAAAGCCAATTTCCCTGCTCGAATTGCTTTTAGAGTGACCTCGAAAATTGATTCAAGGACCATTTTAGATGCCGGTGGAGCCGATCAGCTGATTGGAAGGGGTGATATGTTAATTTCTACAGGTGCTGATTTAATACGTATTCAATGTGGTTTTGTAGATACGCCTGAAGTGGAAAAAATCACCGAATTTATTGGCTCACAGAGAGGATATTCCAGTGCCTTTATTCTTCCTGAATATGTGGATGAAAGTGGTGAAGGCAATGGTACCTTGGATCCGCAAGATAGAGATCCTTTGTTTGAAGACGCAGCAAGACTCATTGTCATGCATCAGCAAGGGTCTACTTCCCTGGTACAACGCAAATTGAAACTTGGCTACAACAGAGCAGGTAGAATAATAGACCAATTGGAAGCATCTGGAATTATCGGCCCTTTTGAAGGCAGCAAAGCCAGAGATGTTTTAATTAAAGATGAAATGAGTTTGGAACAGATTTTGTCAAGAAATAAATAGTAGAATTGAATTCATAACATATTTAATAAAGGGCTATATGAAAAATAAATTGAAATTTTATAGTTTGATGGTTACCGTTTTTTTTCTTCTAAGCACCCATCTATACGCTCAATCTGACCCCAAATCAGTTGATGTTTTAAAGTCTGTTAGTGCCAAATATAAATCCCTCTCTTCCGTGAAGGCTGAATTTACCATTGCTCAGGAAGCTGAAAAAGGCAAATCTTCCGATAAACAAAAAGGAACCATTATCTTAAAAGGTAAAAAGTATAAATTGGATATAGCTGGTCAAGAAATTATAAATGATGGAGCAACCAATTGGAGTTTTTTGAAAGAAGCAAATGAAATTCAAATTAGTGATGCCTCCGAAAATGATGCCGCTGTAAGTCCTGCAAATATTTTCACCATGTATGAAA
>CANKSK010000287.1 GCA_947485425.1 Bacteroidota bacterium
AAAAAATCAGAAAAAAACATGAAAGAGAACCCCATTCATTGAATATTGAAGGATTGAAATCCATTAAAAATTTCAGACAATTTGATGAAATATTCACCGCTCCCTTGCATGGATTTGAAAGTGCAAATGATTATTATGAAAAATGCAGCTCCTTAAAATCCATTCCATTTATAAGCATTCCAACACTCATCATCAATGCACAAAATGACCCTTTTTTAACAAAAGCTTGCTTTCCAATTCAGGAGGCCCAAAATAGCAAATCCGTATTCCTGGAAATGCCCGTGCATGGCGGGCATGTTGGGTTTCTGAGCAAGGAAAAAAACATATACTGGTCAGAAGAAAGGGCTATCCATTTCATTTTACATAGCGAAATTCTCCCTTCCTGATAATATTCACCATTTTCTGCCTAAACGGCCTTATTTGAGAATTCAGCAACAACTTTTGCGTGTTATAACCATCTTAAAAACTTGCATGATGATATTAGGATTCAACTTTCCTAAATTTGAATTACCTTTGCACCCATAATTTAAATTTTGGACCGAATGATAGATGAATCTAGGCATTTAGATCGCATAGAAGATGCGATTGAAGATATCAAAGCAGGTAAGGTAATTATCGTTGTTGACGATGAGGACAGAGAAAATGAAGGCGATTTTGTAACCGCTGCCCGAAATGTAACACCTGAAATCATCAATTTTATGGCCACACATGGCCGTGGACTGATTTGTGCACCTATCACCGAGGAAAGATGCAGAGAACTAGAGTTGGAGCTAATGGTTACGAAAAACACCTCCTCCCATGAAACCCCTTTTACCATTTCCGTGGATTTAATTGGGTTTGGATGCTCTACAGGCATTTCTGCTAGTGATCGGGCAAAAACCATAAATGCCTTGATTAACCCTACCATTAAACCTTCTGACCTGGGTAGACCCGGCCATATTTTTCCCTTAAAAGCCCAAGAAGGTGGCGTTTTAAGAAGATCGGGGCATACCGAAGCCACAATTGATTTTTCAAGAATTGCCGGCTTTGAACCCGCTGGCGTTTTGGTGGAAATTATGAATGAAGACGGAAGTATGGCGAGGCTTCCCGATTTATTTAAAATAGCAGATAAATTTAATTTGAAAATTGTCAGCATACAAGATTTAATAGCCTACAGACTCAAGACCGAAAGTCTCATCCAAAAGGAAGTAAGGATTAAACTGCCCACTACCTTTGGAAATTTTGACATGATTGCTTACAAGCAAATTACAAACGGACAAGAACACCTTGCCTTGGTAAAAGGAGAATGGGAAAAAGAAGAACCCATTTTGGTGCGGGTGCATTCTTCCTGTATTACCGGAGATATTTTCGGATCATGCCGCTGCGACTGCGGACCTCAGCTGCATGCAGCAATGGAATTGATTGAAAAAGAAGGAAAAGGTGTCATTTTATACATGAACCAGGAAGGAAGAGGTATTGGGCTCCTCAATAAGCTTAAAGCATACAAATTGCAGGAAGAAGGCAGGGATACGGTACAAGCAAACCTGGAATTGGGATTCAGCATGGACCAGAGAGATTATGGCGTGGGTGCACAAATTCTTCGCGATTTGGGCGTTCAAAAGATGAAACTCATGACCAATAACCCCACCAAACGTGCGGGTCTCATCGGATACGGACTTGAAGTGGTGGAAAATATCCCACTAAAAATCAAATCCAATATTCACAATGAGCTTTATCTTGCCACTAAAAGAGATAAAATGGGACATACATTGTAAAAATTGGGTATTTAGTTTTTTATCATGCCTGTTTTGTTAGGCTTGTCTTCTCGCCTCCATGCCATATAACGCCTGAACAATTCACCAAGGGTATCAAACTCCTCCCTATAAAATACAGAAATACCTTGGGTATATGGTGAACTGTTATAGGAAAAGTTGTTATTATTGGCCTTATTAAAGGCCTTAAATCTGACTTTACCATCTTTGCTGGCTTTCACATCCAAAGAAAATTCTCCTACCAAATTGCTCGCTGTATATTGAGAATTGCCAACTTTTGCATCGATAATAACTCGGTCATCAAATAGTCCTTTTTTACCACCAACTAAAATATTTTCTTTACTTTCTAAATTTCCGGGAGTATATTTCAAGTCAAAATCTATACCCAGATTATTTTGAGATAACCAGTTGTTAAATTGACTGCCTACAAACTCATAGATATTCGCTTTGCTCGATTGCATGATATTACCTGACTGTACCTTCCCCTCTGAGGTTTCTGGGGCCTTAAATCGCTTTAAAACCAATAAACTGAATACCTGATTATTCATTTCAAACTCATTTGGCACACTTCGCGTGATTAAATCCTGCGTTTCTCGATCCACACCGGGTACACGTAAATCAAACTTAATGGCAGGATTCATAATTTTGCCACTTAAATCCAATAGACATTCAATAGGAATTTTTCTTTTGTATTTTTCCTCCGGAGATTGCACAAGATCAGATAATGGAGCATCCACAGAAATAAAGGCACGCATTTTCATATCGGCTTCAAATGGATCACCTGACCATCGGATATAACCTCCCTTTTCAACCTTAAAATGCCTGGAAATGGTGTTTTGAAGGGTCAGATTATAATCCCCTTCTTCCACAACAAAATCGCCATACATATTAAAATTCCCTAAAGTATTGATGGCCATCTTCAAATTCCCTGTACCCCTGCCCTTCATGATATCACCAACTTTAGAATCAAAAATAAGCTGAATTTCAGCATCTGTGGTTGCCTCCAAATCAAAATTCATCTGTATGCCCGAAAGATCAACTTTATATTTGTTATCATTTTTTTGAAATAGACTATCTGGAACGTTTTTCACAAAAGAAATATAATTGTTCGAAGTAATTTCAGAAGTATTTGAAAGCGGTATAAACAATCGAGTACCCTTGTCCTTTTTAGACCCTTTATCTGATTTAGCAGCTATATTTAAATTCAAGTTATCATTGGTGCCCAATAACTGAACAGAACCGGTAATAAAAGCCGTTCCATAATATAAATCATTTTGATTGGCAAAGGTATTAAGCGCTTGAAAATTATTGGCCTTGATATTAAAATCGTACTTCATATTTGAAAAA
>CANKSK010000288.1 GCA_947485425.1 Bacteroidota bacterium
AATATCTTGCGTAGGTAATGCAGGAAGAACCTCAAAATTAACATGATGCAATAATTTTCTGTTTCCGGGAACAAATTCAATGCATCTAACATCCAAGTATTCAGAATCTGTTTTGAATTCATAAGGAATTTTGATCATCGGAAAGGACTCCTTGTTATTCCCTTTAATAAAAAATGGATTTTTCATGCGTAAAATAATATCTGGCTCTTCATCGACACCATTCTTTTTGGAAAAAGAATGATAATCGGACTTACCCTTTCCTTTGGGCATACCGGATTCAATCCAACTGATAATTTGCTGCTTTTCTTTTAAACCCAAAACGCGTTCATTGAAAAAATGCGTATAGGATGTATCGGCAATCCAAGGGGGCATATATCCTGTTTCGATAACCTTTCTAATCACATTGGCCTTTGACTTCACATCCTCATAGGTAAGATAGGAAAAAGGAGTACCATGCTCGGCACTGTGACAAGGGGTGCAATTTTTGAAAATAATGGGACCAATATGTTCCGAAAAGGTTAATCGCTGAGCTCCTGACTCTTGAAAAAAAGCAAATAGAAAAATGATGACACCAAACCCAGAATGCAATACAAAAGCCAAGGAGGCCGGAAGCCTTTTGGTAGACCTCCTTTTTAAAAAAGCCAAAACTTGTTTATATTTCATTTAGGTAAAATAGATTAATAAACTTTTATAAAGCAATCCTATATCCATAAAGGTACATCAGTAATGTGCAATAAACAAGCGAACATCGGTATTGACGCCAAAAATAAAGTATTAAATCTGAATTCAAAAAATAAAAATCAGATCCTGATTAAAATCAGCAAATACAATATTCTTGCCCACTGCCCTAAAAAAACATAATGAAACCACTTCATAAAAACACTTGCTATACTTTTTCGTATACCTTCTCCAAAGAAAAATCAAAATGATTTTTCGTAAAATATAGCATCATGTAAATATAGATAAATGCAACATACTAAAGCAAGCAAAAGAAAACGAAGGAATATGAGAACAAATCCTTGTTAAAATTAACAAGTTGAAAAATACAAATCCATAATTTTCTTTGGCATAGAGATGCTAAAAAAATTAACGATCAATACTGAAAATGACTTTTAAAATCTATCTAGCGTCCTCGTAATATGTTTGTTATTGATAACCTTTATTGATTTTATTTCAGTATTGCCATCCATTATTTTAGAACTTTGAGATAAATATCCCTCTCCGATATAAAATTCAAACTTCCTTTTTTTCCCGTTTTTGAATTCTATTTCCCCCCCGATATCATCCTTTTCAAAAACGATAGCGGATTCTTTTGTCATGAGTTCAAAGGATTGCATTTTCCCATTGTTATTACCAACAAGAATAATTGTTTTATTACCAGAATAAATTTTTGCCAAAGATTTTCCTTCTCCCGGAACATTAAAACCAGATTCAGCAGATATCAAATCGGAAAAATTTCCCTTACCATCCCCGAGTAAAATATGACCATAAAAGGCATCATCAAAACCTATTTCTACTTGAGGAGAATATGAATTACCAACAAGCAACACATCCAAATTTCCATCATGATTGATATCCAAAACTTGCTGGCCAAAAACGGATGATAACTGAGCCCTAACGGGTAAGTTATGAATAGCAAATTTCCCTTTTCCTTTATTTTCTATATAACTGGATTGAAAATTATAGGCATAAAAAACTTTAGATTTATCTAATGATTCTTTACTAAAAATATCCTCTATGGTTTTATCTGCATAATCATGGTATTTCAAAAACTGCTTTCTTACCGCTCTGAGCTGACTTGCCATTTGATCCCTAGAAGCCACTGGATAACTTTTCCCCTGAACATAATAACAAAGTATGGCATCTAGACTTTTATTCTGATCGAAATCCCCTAAGTTCAGAGTAATTGGCTCATTTATTCTGCCTACCACTTTGGTATTCAAGCCTTGATTTCCAGCTATGTAATCAATATCTCCATCATTATCGAAATCGCCTCCCGTAATGCTATTCCACCAACCATTTGTCTTGATAAGACCCGTTTGCGTGGTAACATCTATCAACAATCCTTTGCCATTATTCTTATAAAAGGAGATAGGCATCCATTCACCCACCACAATTAAATCTGTCAATGCATCATTGTCAAAATCAGTCCATAATGCATTCGTTACCAAACCCGGCTGCACTAAATTTTTACAAACTTTTTCTGTAACATCCAAAAACTTTCCTCCATTGTTTTGAAGGATATAACTACGCGCAGGCAATGGATATTTACCTGGGAAAATACGACCACCGACAAAAAGATCCAAATCCCCATCTTGATCATAATCACAGGCCGTTACACAGCTACCGCTTGAAGTGATTTCAGGTAAGGCAGATGCTTCTCTTTTAAAATTCCCTTTCCCATCATTTAGATATAACCGATCCTGATAATAAGATGAATTCCCATCATATTCACTTCCGCCGCTTACAACGTACAAATCGTTATCACCATCATGATCCGCATCAAAAAATATACTTCCTAAATCTTCACTTCCGGGGGCATCTTCACTCCAAATTTGAGAGGAAGCCTTCATGAAAGCACCATCCTTTTTCTGCAAATACAAAGTACCTCCACCGCTATATTGCGCAGCACCAATAAAATAATCATCAAGGCCATCCCCATTAACATCTCCGACGGCTATTCCAGGACCATTTTGAGAACATTTATGCGGAACAAGGGGCTCACGTTTGAAATCAATATAATCATTTTCTTTGTGTGTATAGTCGGTTCCCAATTGTGCAGTTTTTTCCCGAAAGGAATAATTTGGTTTCACAACATTTGGTACATACTTATCAATCGCATTTTTTTCATCTAAATGAAGTACGGTATTTCCGGCAACATGATTGAGATGTTGTACCTTACCGGAAGGCCATACAACTTCTACGCTTTGAACAACCGTATCTTTTCCCAATCCAAAATGTATCAAAGGCTGAACAGTAGACTGAAAGCCTCTAGAGAGGGTATGTTCAATAAATTGTTTCCCTTTCGAAGTGGTTATGGTTATTTTACAACCCATACCAAATCGATTGCTTTCTTCACCTTTCAAGGTCATCTGC
>CANKSK010000289.1 GCA_947485425.1 Bacteroidota bacterium
CGTTATAAAATCCAAATCAATTCCATACTGAGGATCTATGAGTGATAAATCAAAATCAGTACCTGTTGTACCCTTTCCACGCTGTTTGCGTAGGGTATTGCTATGAGAATATTTCATGCCTGCAGAAAGAAATTGCGCTTTGTTAAAGGCCGTCCATTTTCTGCTCAAACGCAAATCAGAGGTTAAGCTCAGGTAATAATCTCTGTCTACCTGCCGCGACTTGTAGGTGCCTGTAAGCGGGTTGATCGTATCCTTTTGCAAGGGGCTAGCAATGATTTGCACGCTGTTTCTTTGTCCACTTAGGGCATATAGTTTAAAGCTTAGTTTTGTTTTTTCATTGATATCTGCATCCATAAAGAATGCCGGCAGCATGATATCTGGATTGAAATAGTTCCGATTTCTCAATGATTGCCTTGGATTCTGATTGAATTGATTATCGGATAATCCGCCTCCAAATTGGATGACATAATTCATGCGTGAAAATTCTATGCCTAGCTTTATTTTTTGCGACAATTGATAATGCAATGCGGCATGGGTGGCAAAGAAATCATATCTGCTGGAAGGTCTCCATCCATTGGAGCCTCTGTAGTTGAAATAGGCATAATAGGTCCACTTTCCTTTTCTTCCACCAAGGGCGTTGAAGGTATTGAACAAACCAAAACTTCCTGATGTTTGCTGCGATTCCACACCGATTACCTTGCTGGTATCCGGACTTTTTATCACATAGTTCAGCATTCCGCCAAACTGAGGCCCATATTGCAAGGCAGCCGATCCCCTGGCAATTTCAATTTTTTGAACGGCCTCCATCGGTGGGTTGTAATGTGCTTCGGGATATCCGAATAAATCGGAGTTGATATTGAATCCATTTTGATTGACATTGAATTCCCATGAGCGATGTGGATTCAAACCTCTGGAGGAGATACTCACCTGAACACCCGCACCATCTAATTCCCAGGTACTGATGCCCGGAACTTTTGAAAATATTTGTCTTGTACTGTTTTCAGCGGTATTGGCATTGGTTTTATCCATGCTAATCACCTCTGTTTTTTTTCCAGAAAAAATATTCGTACCTTGAATTTCAGGCATCTTTTCCATGAATTGCTGATCGCGTTCCGCTTCAATGACAATGGTTTTCAGCTGACCCATTTCGCTTTTCAGGTGTATGTTCATCGTGAAATTTTCGCCCGCTTTAAGCATGATTTCCTTGGATAGTTTCTCATAGCCCAGCATTGAAATCCAAATTTTATATTTTCCTGCCGGAATATTTTTTATGGTAAATTGCCCGCTTTCATTGGCGGTGGCAGCTATTTGTGTGCCTTCAAAAACGACGTTGGCATAGGGCAGGGATTCATTGCTTTTATTGAAAATATACCCCGAAACAGAAGCATTCTCCTGGGCAAATACAGCGTGAAAAGATCCTATCATGAAAACAATAGAACAGAGCCAAAGTTTAATCGTATTTTTTTTCATATTACAATGGGGAAATGAAGTGGTTTTATGCTGCAAATTTAATGTGTTTTTCAAATGTATACGATTTAATGTGTATGAACATCAATATTTTCGTGACGAAACACATAATTCTGGTTTCAATCACCGATATCCTAAAAAATAGTATTTTACGCCTCGATTAGTTGTTGTACTTTTGCTAGCAAGATGGATATTCAACGTGATTTTATTCGGATAAGGCCTGAGGGTTTGTATTGCCCTGCAGGATTTTTTTTTCTTGATCCCCAAAAACCGGTGAGTCATGCGGTGATTTCCCATGCCCATGGCGATCATGCGGTAGCGGATAACCGACAGGTATATTGCTCTCCCGGAACGGCTCTTTTGATGCACCAAAGATATGGCAAAAGGGCAGGTGGTACCTTTTCCGTGAAGCCCTTTGGAGAGCCTTTCGATTTAAATGGTGTCAAAATAACACTATATCCGGCAGGACATATTTTAGGCAGTGCGCAGGTGCTTATGGAATATCAGGGATGCCGGTATTTATATACCGGTGATTTTAAATTACAGGAAGATGATACCGCAGAGCCCTTTGAATTTGTAGCTGCTGACATGCTCATCACTGAAACCACTTTTGCTTCGCCTGATGTTATACACCCATCGGTTGGTGAGGAGATGGCAAAACTGAATGCCAATTTTGGCAAAAATATCTTGATAGGTACCTATATGCTTGGCAAAAGTCAGCGCATGACTTCTTTGATCAATCGCTATTGCCCAGATAAAACCATCTTGGTGCATTCTACCATAGCAGGATATCACCGTGTATACGAAAATGCCGGCATGCCACTTGGCAATTGGCAACCCTATCGCCGCAATCTATTCAAGGTTTTTACCAACAGCATTTATTTGGTGCCTCCCTATGTGTTTAAAAAATATGAAGGGAATAAGGATTTTATTCAAGCTTTTGCAACGGGTTGGGACAGAGGCTTTGAACATTGCGATATTGATTTGCGAATCAGTGATCATGCTGATTGGCATGATGTGCTGAAACTTATTGAAGTATCGGGCGCAAAAGCCATATTATGCGTGCACGGCAATGGAAAACATATCGCAAACCACTTTAAGGATAGCTCCATTGATATCATTAGACACAGTGAACTAATTTGATTTTTTCTGGATTTGGCTATTTTTTATTCCATACACAAAATAAATAAGCAGTCCGATAGCCATCCAAACAAGCAAACGAATCCAGGTATCCCCAGGTAGTGTCAGCATGACACCAAGGGCCGTTAATATGCCTAGAATAGGAGTGATAGGGAAGAAGGGTGTTTTGAAGTGACGCACCAGATTGGGTTCTTTGTAACGAAGCACCAAAATGCCACCACAAACAATCACAAAGGCTAGCAAGGTTCCAATGGATACAAGCTCACCTAGCAAGCCAATGGGAAATAAACCGGCAACAATGGCTGAAACTACTCCCGTTGTGATGGTTGGGATATATGGGGTTTTGTATTTGGGGTGTACCTTAGAGAATGATTTGGGCAGTAATCCATCATTTGACATGGAAAAAAAGATTCTGGGCTGGCCCATCAGCATCACCAAAACCACCGAGCTTAGTCCGGCAATCGCTCCAATTTTAATCAGCGGTCTCA
>CANKSK010000290.1 GCA_947485425.1 Bacteroidota bacterium
CATCTTCCAAAAGGGTTCCAATACCTGATGCCGATTTGATGCGGCCATCTTCTCCTTCGCCGGCCTCTGTTACGCCCAGATGAAGGGGGTAGTTCATGCCCTCATCTTTCATTTTAGACACCAGCAAACGATAGGCCTCAACCATCACAATGGGGTTGCTTGACTTCATCGAGATAACAAGATTTTGATACTTCAAATCTTCGCAGATGCGAACAAACTCCAATGCGGATTCTACCATGCCCATTGGCGTATCGCCAAAGCGGCTCATGATACGAT
This sequence comes from Bacteroidota bacterium, assembly GCA_947485425.1. Taxonomy (GTDB): domain Bacteria; phylum Bacteroidota; class Bacteroidia; order AKYH767-A; family CANKSK01; genus CANKSK01. The sequence goes on from CANKSK010000290.1 coordinate 277, forward strand.
CGGAAAGGGAGCCATGATTGGTGCCGATGCGCATAGCCGTACCATATTCCTTGCAAATGTTTACCAAAGGGGTAAATCTGTTTCTGATTCTGTCTAGCTCTTCTTGATAGGAAGCATCGGTATAGTCGATAATGTCAAATTTCTTTTTGTCGGCATAGTTTCCCGGATTGATGCGCACTTTTTCAACGATGCGTGCTGCCAGCTCTGCGGCATTGGGTGTATAATGGATGTCGGCGACCAAAGGGGTCTGGTAGTTTCTTTTTCTTAATTCGGTCTTGATATTTTCTAGGTTCTGTGCTTCTTTGAGGCTAGGGGCTGTTATTCGAATCAGCTCACAACCGGATTCAATCATGCGTATGCTTTGCTCAACGGTAGCAAGGGTATTCATGGTATCTGTGGTGGTCATCGATTGAATGCGGATGGGGTTATTTCCCCCAATTCCTAGATTTCCCACCATGACTTCCCGTGTCACAAATCGCTTGTATTGGGTAAGGCTATCGCAAAAAGGTGTCAAGGGCATTGCTGCTTGGCTTTCTTCAGACATTTTCATAGGATTCATTTTGTGTTGCAAATATAAAGCAAACCCATGAATTTATTGCTTGATAAATCGATAAATAGCAGGGGATTGTTTTTTATATGCGATCTCTAAAAAGTACATTCCATGTAGAAAGTTTTCAAGTGGAATGACATCGATTTCCTCAAAAGAGCGAAACAGGGTTTCTCCCAACACATTATAAATTCTTACGCATTCAAAGTCATTTTGATGGTCTTTTAAATGGATATGTAGGAAGTTGGATGTGGGATTTGGAAAGACATCTGCCTGTGGGCTGTAGGCAAATTCCGCGATGCCAACGCCGGGCATGGCGGTAATGAGGAGATGAATGGTATCTGCTGCTACCGGCGGGCTGCCAATCTGTGCTGCTGGCCAGATGACGACGATATTTTTCCCCACTTTCCAATGGGCAGATAGCGGGTTGAAAAAGGCTTTAACAGAGAGGGTATCTCCCGGCTGCAGGGTTACGGCTTGGGCAGAGGTATCATGATACATGAAGTCAGGAGGCGTTTGGGAAGAATCGGTATTGAACTTGTAAAAAATCCCGGGCTTGCCAGTCCAGCTTTGGGTTCCCCTGTTTTGAATGCCAATTCGGAATTGATAAGGCTTGCCAATTTCCATCGTGGCGGGCATGCCCATGAGGGATTGAATGCCCAATTTGGCCTGCGCCCATCCCTCCTCCATACCCATGAAATTTAGGGCCAACAAGCTTAGCAGGAAAATCATTCCCTTCATATTCTTTTCTATGTGAACGCCGCTTTTCATGGTTTTTTGATTGAATCCCCACAAAATAAATGTAAAAATCCATATAAAGTAAATTTATTTTTTTGTAATCTTACGCGTTCAAAACCGAAAAAAGATGAATACATTGAATCAGATGGTCATGGGAATGCATAAAGAAGACATTCGTTTTTTTAAATTGTATGCCCTGCGCACAGAGGCCAGTCCCAATAGAAAAGACATTGCTTTTTTTGATGTGATCCGAAAAAACAATAAGCATTTTGATGAAGACGAGGCCGCCTTCAAACTCTATGGGGCCAATAAAAATGCCTTTTATCGAATGAAAAATAGGTTGATAGAAGAGATCAATAAATCGCTAATCGTGCAGCATGTGGAGGATGATGAAACGATTTATGTTTTGCATCTGCTATCTATCAGCAAGTTTTACTTTTCCAGAAACCAATATGAAGTCGCTTTTCACTTTTTAAAAAAAGCCGAAAAAAAGGCTTTGCTTCAGGAGAATTTCGACTTGCTAGATGTCATCTATGGGGAGTTTATAAAGCTTTCTCATGAAATTTTTACCATCAATCCGGAAACCTATATTCAAAAGCGAAAACAGAATAGAATTCACCTGAATCACCTCCGCGAAATTGATGACATCCTCTCTGCCGTCACCTATCGGATTAAAATCAGTCAGAATTTTTCTTCTGGCGATGAAGATGTTTTAACCTTATTGCAACAAACGGTTAATGATTATTCCAAAAATCAAACCCTGAAAAATAGTCCGAGTTTGCGTTTTCGGATTTACTATGCGGTGAGTCGCATATTGCTTAGCAAGCATGATTATGCAGGGCTAGAAAGGTATGTATTAGATACCTATCAGAAATTTGTAAAGGAGCATCTGTTCAACAAAGCCAATCATGATACCAAATTGCAGATGCTTACCTATATTGTGAATTCACTTTTTAAGAATAAAAAGCTTAAAAAGTCCCTTGCCTATGCCGAAAAGCTGCATGAGGCGATGCAAGCGTACAATCAAATTTTGTATGAGAAATATTTGTTTTTTTATTACAATTCATTGGTGATTAATTACAGCCAGCTGGATAAAAACAAAGCCATTGAAATACTTGAAAACCTCAAGGATCATAGCCAGTTGAAGAAAAATTCGTATTATGATTTTTTTATTTATCTGAATTTATCTGTTTTGTATTTCGATCAAAAAGCCTTTAGAGATTCTATAAAAAATCTGAATAAGTTTTATTCGCATGCGGCCTATAAGAATGCTGATGAGGTGATGAAGTTTAAAATTTCAATTGCGGAATTGATGATTCGATTTGAGCTTGGTGATTTTGATTTTCTGGATCAAAAAATTGGCCACTTGCAGAAAGAATTCAAAAAACTGCTGGCCATGCCGGAATACCAAAGAGACCGTGATTTTATCGATATTGTGAGCCGCTTGATGTTTACAGAAAGTGTACAATCTGACCAAAAATTGCATCAAAAGGTAAAGTGGTTTCTAAATGAAG
>CANKSK010000291.1 GCA_947485425.1 Bacteroidota bacterium
AAGCGATATTGCATTGGCACTTCGGGCATTTCAAAAATCACAAATTATCAACCCCATTGTGGTTTTGGAAGACGGACAAGAAGCTTTGGATTATATTTTTTGTAAAGAAAAGTACAAAGATCGGGATATCAATGACAGTCCTGCTTTGATACTATTAGACCTCAAATTGCCTATTGTAGATGGCATGCAAGTACTGAAAGAAATTCGTGACAATCCCATTACCAGATCTTATATCGTTGTGATTTTAACTTCCTCCAAAGAAGACCAGGATATCTTGCATGGTTATGAAATTGGAACAAACAGTTATATTCGCAAACCGGTTGATTTCAATGAATTTACGGAGGTAATTAAACAGATTGGATTTTATTGGTTGTTGTTGAATGAACCGCCACTGACCCCGCATAAATAATTACAGCTATGGACTTACGTATTCTTATTGTTGAAGACGATGAAAATGATACCTGGCTATTGCTCAGATATCTTAAAAATTCGAAACTAGATTTTACCTATCAAACGGCAGACTCTGCCGAAACTTTTGAAAAAGCCATTGAAGAAAATACTTTTGATATTATTCTTTCTGATTTTAACATTCCTGGTTTTGGTGGTGATAGAGCATTGAATCTGTTAAATGAGAAAGGAATGTCCATTCCTTTTGTTTTGGTTTCGGGAACCATTGGTGAAGAAGCCGCTGTGGCCATGATGAAAGCTGGCGCAGGAGACTATGTAATGAAAGACAATCTTTCACGATTAGCGGAAGTGATCAAAAGAGAAGTAGCCGAGTATAAAACAAGAAATGAAAAAATAAAATACCAACTCAAATCCGAGAAACTTTCCAACATCGTTGAAGCCTCACAAGAAATTGTTTGCACCTTTACCGATGATGAAAAAATAAATTATCTGAATAATTCTGCCCTCAACTTTTTTGGTTTCCATGAAATTGAAAATCATTCCTTTCAGATTTCAGATTTATTAAACACTGAAGCCTATGAATATTTCAAAACACAAATTTGCCCACAAGTTAAATCGAATGGTTATTGGGGTGGTGAATTGAATTTGTTAAAAAATACCAAAGTTGAAATTCCCTTTATTTTATCCATTGTAAAACATCAACAAAATATCAGCGGAGAATATTCCATCATTGCAAGAAACATTCAAGAACTCAAAGACAATGAGCTTGCAATAAAAAATTCAGAGGCAGAAAAAAGCAAGCTGTTGGAAGAACTCCAAAACAGGTATGAGAGAATGATGGAATTCAATTACATCGTATCTCACAATATGCGTTCACCCATTGCGCATGTCATGGGATTGAAAAACCTTCTGTCCATAACCGATATGAGCCAGGAAGAAAAAGAAAAAATCATTACCATGATTAATGATGAGATCAAGTTATTGGATGACATCATCATCGATTTAAATGATATTCTTTCGCAAAAATCTGCTATCAATGAAAAAATAGAAGCGGTCAATTTACCAGAAATATATGAAACGGTAAAAGGAACTTTAAAAGAAGAAATCAAAAAAAGCAATGCAGAAATTCAATTTCAAATTGCATCTGAACTGCATGATATTAAATCCATTGAACCGTATATAAAAAATATTTTTTATACCCTTTTATCCAATGCCATCAAATTCAGAAATACTGAAAACCAATTAAAAATCAATATCAATATTACAAAAAAAGATGATTTGATGGTCATGACTTTCGAAGACAATGGAATTGGTTTGGATATGGAGGCACATGGCATGTATTTATTTGGGTTATACAAAAGATTTCATTTGGAATCTGAAGGCAAGGGCCTTGGATTATTTATGGCGAAAACCCAGATAGATTCGATGCGAGGAAACATCATTTGTATCAGTAATCTTGGACAGGGCAGTAAATTTATAGTAAGCTTACCGCTTAACGAATAAACAGCATACAAAATGAAATCAGCCATCCTATACGAAAAAGGTTTTTTAGATGGAATAGACATTCAAGAGAGCAGCATTCCTGATGTTCAATCTCATCAAATATTGGTTCGCGTGCAGGCCTGTGGCATGAATCCAGTAGACTGGAAAGGCGTTGTATCCGGATTTTTTCAAATGCCGTATATTATCGGATCTGATTTTGCAGGTATCATTGAAAAAGTTGGAGACCAAGTGCGTTCCTTTCAAATAGGAGATGAAATCATGGGCTCGTTGGAGTGGGCAAAGCAAGGAGCCTTTGCGGAGTATCTTGTTACAGAAGAAAAATACATCGCCTCAAAACCACGCAATTTAAGTTGTATAGAATCATCGGCAGTACCATTGGCTAGTCTGACGGCTTGGCAAGGCTTGTTTGATCATTTGAAACTTCAATCGGGCGAAAAAATTTTAATTCAGGCCGCCGCAGGCGGAGTAGGTCTTTTTGCCTTGCAATTTGCCAAATGGGCAGGAGCCTATGTTGTGGCGGTGGCATCGGAAAAAAATGCTGCTTTTTTAAAATCTTTGGGAGCCGATGAAGTATTCGACTACAAAGAAGACTTTTCAACATTACCTGCTGATTTTGATGCCGTATTTGATAGCATGGCCTCTTCAGAACAAACGATACCCCTTCTTCAAAAAGGAGGAAGATACATCTCCATCACCGCCAAACCAAACCCTGAACTGGCAACAAAATATGGTATCACGGCAAGTAATTTTTTATTTCATTCCAATGCGACCCAACTCCTTAACATTGCAAAATTGATTGAGCAGGGTATGGTACAGATCTTTATCGACAAGACCTTTGCCTTTACAGAGGTAAAAAAGGCCCTCAAGTATCAACAAGAAGGACACAGCAGGGGGAAAAATGTTTTGGTTATTCAACACACAGCAGAATAAAGGTTTTTTGATGAGCCTTGAGGAGAATTCAGCGCAAAAATAGCCTTCTGATTCGCCTGCCTATAAAATTGTCCAATACCTTATTCCAAAAAAGCCTTTCAAAACAAAAACGGAAACAAAAAGTGAAAAATTTCTCCACTTTCTATTTCCGTTTCTGACATCGTACCCGGGATCGGGGTCGAACCGATACGGGCTTGCACCCACTGGTGTTTGAGACCAGCGCGTCTAC
>CANKSK010000292.1 GCA_947485425.1 Bacteroidota bacterium
CAACATTTATTTCATTTTACGCTAGTCGATTGCATTCGCATCAACCCTAGATACGGATAAAATAGAGAAACAAAGCTTCCACAATCCAAAGTATCAAAACCTACTTGTAATAGGGCCTCCAAATACGAACGCTTGATATCAACAGGAATATATTTTGCCAATCCCTGCATGGCATCGCGAGGACATTCGATGATTTTCATTGGGTAAAGTTAGACAAAAAAATAGTAAATTATGGACAATATTTTTTGTGCAAGTCCTCGGATATGACGTATCCTTTTTCTTCGGCCAGCTTAAAATCCGCGCATCCACCCGGTGAATCACCCATCCGAATTTTAACCATGGCACGCCCAAAATATGCCGAAGCACTATTTGAATGAAAACCCATATAGGTATTAAAGTCCTGCAAAGATTTTTCGTATTCCCGGATATAGAATTCTGCCTGCGCGCGATTATAAAAAGCATTCGCATGCGTGGGCTTCAAGGTGATGGCCATCGAATAATCCTCAATAGCCGATTTATATTCTTTGATCTTTGATTTGGCGAGTCCTCTCTTAAAAAAAACCTGCGACACTTCAAGATAATCCTCAAGGTGAGAGGCATTTAAACCCGTTTTTTTTGTGCTGTCCAATTCCATCTGAAACAAAGAAACGGCCTGATCATATTCCAAAATAGCCCCCTCAAAATCATTCTGTTCAGCTTTCGTATCACCCGCATGAATATAATCCTTGATTCCCTGCGCTTGCATATTTTCATTCAACATTGGCAAAAGAAATAAAGCCAAGGTAATAACACTCCAGATATATTTTTTCACGATCCTTTTTAAATTCAAGTTCATCATTTTATCATCCTAAAACCTATAAAATTCAATACGCAATAGACCCATTTATTACACAAGAGATTCTTTATTTTTATGGCTCAATATAAAAACAATTCAGATTTCTTTTTTTCGCCTACCCTCAAACCATTTTGCAAGAATGAAAATTCAATCCAATATTTTCCCCTTGCCAAATCACCGCACTGCAACACCACGCCTGTTTGAATAGATGAATGTGGCAACACATCTAATTCCAAAGGCGATTCAATTCCTTTTTTAAGAAATCGACCCTTTGCATTATACAGTTGATATGTAAGCATAAAGGATCTATTCAAGCCCGGTTTTGAAAACAGGGTATCCGCCATTCGATTCTGAATGCTGACCACAAGGGTGCGAAAATCAGCACGAAATAACGAATATTCTGACTGACAAATAAGGTCAATAAATTTGGGATTAATTACCTTCTCAGCAGGATAAGCATCCTGATTGGTATTTACTTTCCGATAGGGGGTTGCACCCAATCGAAAAAACTGGGAATTCAATTGATCGGCATGAAACCAAAACGGCTCAAAATCAACACCTATTAAGGTATTTTTATCAGCTAGAAGCGAATCATATTCATTGGGTTTAGCCGTGGTATAAAAACTCATGGAATAATCAGGATGTTGCAAAGAAGAAATGATCAAGCTCTGAAAGGAAACGTCCCAATCCACCCATAATTTTTTAAAATCGATATTGGCTTCATCCACGACAAACTTCCTCTCCGGATAAGCACGTAAATTCGTGATGGTTCGATCGAAATAATCGATTTGTTCACGATAAAAAATACCTGCTTTTGCAATTTTTGAGGCGGAAACCAAAAAAACAAGCAAAAGAATAGGAAAAGCATATTTAAAACGGAATGTGGGTAAGACCTCTACAAAAAAGGGAGCAGAAAAAAACAATCCAAATAGTGCATAATAATTTTGGTACACAATGGGAGAATCCACATGGATATTAGAAGCCATAATAATCACCCACAAGCCGCCAAAAGAAGTTAAGATATACAGCAGCTTCAGCCATTGTTTACGAAACCCATAAAAAATCACCATCAAGGATGTCATCGCAAAAAGAAAAAGATAATTCTTAAAAAACGCATCCTTAAAAAACAAAAAACCGGCTACTGCATTTCTATCTTTCCATACCAAAAGAATTTCCTTGATGCCCAACATTCTTGAGGCCTGATAAGAACCGGCTTGTATTGATTTTACCACCAAAACAAAAAACAAAACACCCAATAAAGCAGATAGGATAAAAACTGGCTTTTTAAGCATTTCCAATCGGGTAAGCAAATAAAAACCCAGAAAATACGCCCATACCAAAAGCGCCAGCAGATGGATACCGGCAATCCAATAGGTACATATCACAAGTAAAAAGGCATAAATAAGTCCTTTCCGATTGAAGGCAAAATCGCTTGAATACAGCAAAGCAAGAAAAATAAACAAAGGACCTACCGAGGCATGTATTTCAGATACGGGATAAAAAAAATTAAAACGATACGCAATGATTTGCGAAATGACAAATGCCAAGGCAATGCGCGGCTTGAAAAGCACATGCTGTATCAGCAAGTAAAAAATATAATTGCACAAGGCAAAAGATACCGAATACAGACGAAGAAAACCATCCAAAGAACATCCCCATTTGAGACCTAGCAAAGGCAAAAACTGATTATAAACAGCGCCCCATCTGCCGCTTTCAATATTGATTTTTCCGAAATGGATGATTTTAAAACTATAAAATGCGCCATCAAAAGGCAGGGTTCTTTCCAAATAAAAAAACCAAGAATACACAATCAATGCCAGGAAAAAAAGATGCCCAAAGCAAGTATAAACATGTTTTTTTTGAAAATCATTCTGATTCTCTTCTGTTTCAAATAAAAAAATACGAGGAAAACGCATATAGAAGTAAGTATTTTTGCAAAAATAGCAAACTAATCGGATTTTCAAATTTATAAACCGATTCATCATTTTTAGTCATGCCTAAATTTTTTTTTAAGATTCATAAATATTTTTATTATATTTGGCAAAATAAATATTTTAGAAAGTATCCTTTTTTAGAAAAAAAAACTTATGCAGACGCTATCATTATCTGAGGAAAATCATCTGAAAGCCATTTACCAAATTCTTTCCTTGCAAGAAAAACCCCAAGGGGCTAGTACCAATGCAATTGCAGAAAGGCTTGGCGCAAAGGCCTCATCAGTAACCGATATGATGCAA
>CANKSK010000293.1 GCA_947485425.1 Bacteroidota bacterium
ACTTGTAAATTATTTGAATAAAAAAAAACCGCACATAAGCATAAACATTTTCTAAAATATAGCCTCTCCATAAAAAGCCATTTCAGGTAAAAAATACTACCCTGATTCCAATCCTTTAAAAAACATGATTTTTATCAGCTAATTTTTTCTTTCATGTTTACAAAAAGCATCTTTACACAAAAAAACGCTTTTATCTAAAAAAATCCAACTGGCCTGAATTTAGCCTCCTTTTTACTGAAATCTATCCCGTTTTTTTAGCCATTAATTTTCGGGCTATTTTCACTACCCATGTTCGGGGAACAAAGCGACCGGAATTGGCAAGTATTGCATTCATCCACCCATGTATGGCAACGGTCTGCCCTTTCATCATGGCCCTATACGCATATTCAGCAACCTCTTTTGAAGAGGGAAGTTTTTTTCCTTTAACGATACCACTCTCTTCCATAGAAGCAGTAGCCATAAAACCACTTTCAGTAGCACCCGGACAAAGTGCCGTTATGGTAACACCGGAACTTCTTACCTCATTATCCAATGCTTCAGAAAAGCTCAGTACATATGCTTTTGTAGCGCAATATACAGCCAGCAGCGGACCCGGCTGAAATGCGGCAGTAGAGGCTACATTCATAATTTTTCCTGAACCACGCGAAACCATTTCCGGTAAATACAACTTGGTAAATTGCGTTAAAGCCATCATATTCACTTGTATCATTCCTTCTATTTTATGCCAATCCTCCTCACAAAAAAAGCCAAAATCGCCAAAGCCTGCATTGTTGATTAATATATCTATTTGAAGACCTAAATCTACAACTTGTTGGTAAACTTCTTTGGCAGCATTTATCTGTGAAAGATCTTTTCCAATGCAATATACCTTTACCTGATGTTCTGCCTCTAAGGTTTCTTTTAATGCCTGCAACGCGGGCAAATTGCGAGCCACCAATACCAAATGATCGCCCTTAGAAGCGTGCAAACAGGCCAATTCCATGCCTATTCCACTTGAAGCACCGCTTATCAATACTGTTTTCATATTATTCTACTTTAGTCGTTTTCTTGTACATGAAATCCAAATTTGAATTTCAAAAAAATAATTTCTTGAAATTTTTTATCTGCATATATAACGCATGAATGATTCTTTCATGCCTGCAATCTATTCTGTTTTAAAAATCATCAATAAACAAGTTAAAAGCCAAATAGAAAGATGAAAAATCATCCGCCCAATATCCGGCGGTAAATTATTGTTTTACCAATTTATAATAATAAGGGGTATGATCAAGCTCCATCCGAATCATATAAAAGCCGGCCTTCAGATCATCGCCTGAAAATAAAGATTGATACTGTCCAGGATATTTCTTTTGATTTTCAACCGTAAAGATTTTCTTCCCGGTAACATCATACAATTCAATCAAGACATCGGATTCTTTATCGAGCTGATAATCGATAAAAACTTGCGATTGAAAAGGATTTGGATAAATCTGATAGGGCTGATAGGCATTATCAAATTCATGAATACCATAATACCCGTCAACCAAAAACGCATCAGGCATTTGAATGGCCTTATCGGTGAAGTTAAAAATATACAAATTGTATTTCCCTTGCGGCGTCAATGGGGGAATGCTGAGGTTAACGGTTAAAGTAGTATCATCAATCTTGTTGAAGTAATTTGTGATTAAACTTCTGTTTCCTTGCACAAAATAAACATTGGTAGTGAAGCCCTGAAAAAAATGGGTATTTGCCCCTTTGATGGTAATATCAATTGTTTCGCCTGCACTGCCAACGGCAGGCGTAATTGAAGTTATAATGGGCGCCGGAACACCATTCACATAAAAAGCATTGTATTGCGTCACATACCTATCAATGCTATCATTGGTACTCACATCATAAGTACCTGTGACAACCGATGAAGGGATGGTAACATTGGCAATAAGCAAACTATCATTTACCACATTGACTGAATTCACATTATTACCCGCTTGTAAAAACCCAAAATAAGCCATGGTAGGAGCTTGCAGAAAATGCGTATTGGTTCCTGTGATGCTTACATTCAGGGTCTGCCCGGCATTTCCTATTGCAGGAGAAACGGAAAGTATTTTAGGCCTTGGCATCCCATTGACATAAAAAATATTCAATTTAGAAATGCTGCTATCTAAGGAATTAAAAAAACTCACATCATAAAAACCGGTTATGGTATTTGGTGGAATGGTCACATTCAAATCCACAACGGTATCATTGAGAACACTCATGGTATTAACAGCAGTTTTATTCTGCGCAAATCCAAAATATACCGCCATCAGGCTTGACGTTTTAAAATGCGTGTCAGAACCATTCACCCTCACATTCAGAGTTTGTCCTTTGCTACCGATGGCAGGAGAAACACTGACAATGCGGGGATGACTTACACCACTCACAAAAAAGCTATTGTAAGCGAGTATATTGCCATCAATGCTATTGTATACAATGATGTCATAGTCATCGGTTTTAACGGTATTTGGAATACTGACATTTACGATCAAGCTTGAATCATCGATTACACTCACAAAATTAATTCCACTGGTACCTGAAAGGAAGCCAAAAGAAACATAATTATTTCCTGCCTGTAAAAAATGTGTTTTAGAACCTTGCAAGGTGAGGCTTAAGGTTTGACCTATGGTGCCAGAATTTGGACTTACTGACAAAATACTCTGTGCACGCAGTGAAAAAAGGGTATTCAAGAGTATAACGGTGAGTAGAATTGTTTTTTTCATGCGTGGATTACGGACAAGATTCATATTTGTTTTTTCTAAATTTAGGGCACAGAAGGCGCTTATACGAAAATCATATCAAAAGGTTATTTTGTTTATGTTTTTTTGAACACCTTCTATTTCTTCTCTTCGCGTTTTAATTTTGAATAATTTTCATAAAAATAGGGTATGGTTTCAATTCCTTTGTAAAAGTTAAACAAACCATAATGCTCATTGGGAGAATGTATGGCATCCGAATCGAGACCAAATCCCATGAGAACAGATTTCAGGCCCAATTCTCTTTCAAAGAGGGCAATAATGGGAATACTTCC
>CANKSK010000294.1 GCA_947485425.1 Bacteroidota bacterium
CACCTGAACAAGACCTTGATTAAGACCTGCCCAAAGGGCTTCTTGATCTTTCTTCTCACGCAATGGCGGACTCATCACCCATTTGGCACCTTCAAAATCATTTTCGTAAAGACTGGCATCCAAAATAAGGTATTGCATGCAGGTTTCAACAAAAACTTTCTGGTTGCGGAAAGTGGCATTGCGAATGGCATTCAAAGCTCCTTCGCAGGTCATATGGACGATATAAGGCGTTACACCTGTATAGAAAGCCATATCGGCAAATCGAGCGGAAGCTTCAGACTCTGTAATTTCCGGTTGTGACAAATAATGGTAAAGGGGAGATAATTTGCCTTCAGAACGGTGTTTTGCCACTAAAAAGTCAATCATATCGCCATTTGTAGCATGCACCGTAACAATACCTCCCTGGGCTTTTACTTCATTCATCAGGCCAACCATTTGCCTGTCATCAATCATTAGCGCACCTTTATAGGCCATAAAGGTCTTGAAAGAAGAAATCCCTTCCTTCACGATCATATCTTTGATTTCAGCCTTTGTTTGATCATTAAAATCGGTAACGGCCATATGAAAGGCATAATCACCCAAGGCATTTCCATCGGAGCGCTTTCTCCATTCCTCTAAAGCAGAATATAGCGATTTACCTTGTGTTTGCAATACAAAATCAATAACCGTAGTGGTTCCTCCGTGCAAAGCCGCTCGTGTACCGGTTTCATAATTATCGCTTGAATAGGTACCCATAAAAGGCATATCCAAATGTACATGGGGATCGATTCCACCGGGGAAAACGATTTTTCCAGTGGCGTCAATTACCAAATCAGCCTGCATTTGCAGATTCTGACCTATGGTATTGACCTTTTCATCAACAATATAAACGTCTGCCAGGCATGTATCCGTTGCTGTAGCTAATGTTCCGTTCTTAATCAGTATTGAGGACATCTTTTGATAATTTTATAGAAAGAGGGCAAATATAATTAAAAAATAGAAAAATATAGGGGCTGCAATATTTTTTTGTGTGTTTTAAACGATTTCGGCATCAAAATGGAGCAAATATCCCCTCCTTTTATCTAAACGGCTCATATAGAGCATTTTAAATAGATAAAATTGTTTTTCATTTTCAGGGATAAGAAATGATATCAAAATGCTTAAAAATGGGAATGCACAAGTCTATTTTTGAACCACAAATTTGGCAAAAACACTTTTATCGGGAGATAGGATGTGTATAAAATACACACCATTCATAAATGCAGAAATATCGATATTTTCAGATTCTTTTTCCATTGAAAACGGGGTTTCTGATTTCATCAATCGTCCTTGCATATCGGTAATCAAAAATGTGGTGTTTTTTTGTTTTTTTTCAGCCCATAAAACATGGATGTATTGCCCCGCAGGGTCAGGATAAACGTGCAAAGAATTTGCCTCAGCATCTTCTGAAACACCTGATGCGCTAATCTGGACGGTATAACTCACCGTTTTGGCCGTACCACATAGGTTCATGGCTGTCAGGGTTACCAGATAGGTTCCATCGGCAGAATAGGTATAGGTAGGATTTTTTTGCGGATCCGTTGTACCATCACCAAAATCCCATAAATAGCTAATGGCAGAAGTGCTCTTGTTCACAAAGGTTACGGTTTTGTTTGAAGCAGAAAAAGTAAAATCTGCCACAGGATCAATGGGATTGATGATGGTAATGGCATTTTTTGAATTAGCTTTGCAAACACCCGATGCAGCAGAAACAGAAGCGGTATAAACGCCAACTTGATTTACAGTCAGATAATACGCATGGGCATTGGGTACCAAGACACCATCCTGATACCAAGTGAAGTCGGCAACACCTTTTGGCGCGCTAATGGTAATGGTTTTACCCGGACACAGCTGAATGGGGCCAGAAACACCGATAGAAAAAGAAAGCTGATTGCATGCCTCTCGAAACGCACATGACGCACATACTAAGCCGTTGCCATATAATTGATCCCATCCGCTTGTTCCCATATCAATGGTTTGGCTCTCAAGGATGCTGCGGGCCTGCACATTGGTGAGCAGCGGATTGGCATCAAATATTAAACCAGCTACTGCCGATACATGGGGAGCTGACATGGAGGTTCCTACCCAATTGCCCCCTCCATATGTATTGCCTGGCAAGGTAGATACAATAGGGTAATTGGTGTTGGCCTCACCACCAGGGGCGGTAATATCAATTGTTGCTCCATAGTTTGAATAGGAAGCAAGAGACAAAAGCGATGAATTGCTTTTTCCAATGGCTGAAACACTTACCACATTGCCATAGGAAGCAGGATAAAAAGCATTTGATGAAGCGTTATTACCGGCAGAAGCCACCAATACTTTTCCTTTGCTCCAATTGACATTTACACCGGATTGCTCCGAAGCGGTAATACTCGAACTACCAAAGCTCATGTTGATCACACGAATTCGATTATCGGTAGAAATGTAATTCAAAGCATCCAAAATAGCGGCATATTGCAGTGCGGTTCCATCTGAAATTTTGGCAAAATAAACCGTATCATTGGAGATGCCGGCAATCCCTTTGGTATTGCCAATTTTAGCGGAAATAACACCTGTTACATGCGTTCCATGCTCATCTGCAGCCTTATCAGGCGTCGGATCGCTGTCTTTATTGGCAAAATCATACCCGTATGCTACTGTGTTCTTCAAATCCTCATGATTCCAATCTACGGCATTATCAAGAACGGCAACAAAACTTTTGCCTGCTCCTTTATATTTGCACCATACACTATCTGCTCGAATGGCATGCGGCCCCCATTGGGTGGGATAAAGGACATCATTGGGATTACATACCTGCATATGCACAAATGGAACAGGCTCTGCATAAAGAATACATGAAATCTTTTGCGCTTCTTGAATGATTTGCAAGATGTGCTCTTTTCCCGAAGGGCTTACATCAAAAATAAAATAGTTTTGAATTTCTGGATATGCAGAAATACGAGATTCATGAAGATTATTTTTTTGAATAAAATGTTTAAAAACTTTGTCTTCTGTTGTCATTCCTTTTGTGCATTCAATGATCA
>CANKSK010000295.1 GCA_947485425.1 Bacteroidota bacterium
ATCCCTGTTCTCTCAGCAATTTCTGCAACTAAGTCTGCCTTTGTCATTTTCTAATTTTTTTAAAGGTTAGTGTAAATTGTTTATTTATAAATATTTAAATTTGATTGAGTCAAAAGTATATCGCCCCCTTGCCTGCCACACGCCAATTAAGGGCCATAAAATACGGATGTAAGATTTTTTCATTTTTTGTATGTTTCTCATAGACAATACAAACGGATTCAATATAGGTAATTTTTCCAAGCATAAATTTCTATTTAGGCAACTCAACCTCTACGATAAGTTCGCAGTAAAAAAATGGTTATAATAAGTAAACGATAAATTAAATAAATGGTTACAGATGAGATGGATGCAAATCCGAAGAAATAAAAAAACTTTCCCATGAATTCTCATAATCCCTCTAAAATAGAGGATTCACCATGTATTTCGGCACAAAAAAAACTTATTAACAATTTACCATTTTCATTAAAAAACAGGGATATAAAATAAATGAAAAGAAAAAGTGCTGAAAATTGCATATATAAAATCATCTTCGTACTTTTGCAATCCCTTATTTTGGTTATTACGCAATAGAATCATAATAAAGGACTGACAATTAATCAATTACATTTAAAATCGAGAATTAAAAAATGGCAAATCATAAATCTGCTATAAAGAGAATCAGGGCAAATGAAACCAAAAGGGTATTAAACCGCTATCAGGCTAAAACCGTTAGAAATGCCATTAGGGACTTGAGAGAGAACCATGACAAGGCATCAGCTGAGGGCATGCTACCTAAAGTAACCTCTATGCTTGACAAACTAGTAAAAAAGAATGTAATACATAAGAATAAGGCTGCCAATTTAAAAAGCGAGCTTACCAAAAAGGTTACTTCTTTATAATTTAGCTTTCGTATTGACTAGGCCTAGAATCTTTTTTGGGCTTTATTTTGACAAACCAATCAGGTGCAGCATTGCTGCACCATTGTTTTTTAATGTAGTAAAAACGCGTAAAGCGGAATTTCAGGATTTTGATACCTTTCATGTATCAAGCAATATTTTAAATATAAAGAATGCCTTGCCCTATATGTAAATATAGTTGACTAAGAAAAAACAATTTTTGAGACTTCCATTTTTTTAAACTGTTTCTGATGCTCTATCCACCCGAAAAATCAGGTATTAAATCTTGGGCAGAGGCCGATCGGCCCAGGGAAAAACTACTTTTAAAAGGAAAACATATTTTATCAGATTCCGAATTACTGGCCATTATTATTGGTTCGGGCAATAAAAACCAAACGGCGGTAGAGCTATCCAAAGCCATTCTTTCAGCCTATGAAAATGACCTCGGCGGCTTGGCTCGGATGAGTGTTCCTGAATTGATGAAATTCAGAGGAATTGGAGAGGCAAAGGCCATCGGAATTGTGGCAGCACTGGAATTGGGAAGAAGGCGAAGAGAAAATGAAGGCATGAATAAAGAAAAAATTCATTCGAGTAACGATGCCTTTGAAATACTGCAGCCCCTCCTATCGGATTTAAAACACGAAGAATTTTGGGTGCTTTTGCTGAATAGAGCAAATAAAATCATCAAAAAGCAACAAATAAGTATGGGTGGAATTGCAGGAACGGTTGTAGATCCAAAAATTATTTTCAAATTTGCATTGGATTATATGGCATCATCAATTATCCTTTGCCATAATCATCCATCTGGAAATCATCAACCTAGCGAAGCTGATATCAGACTTACCAAGAAAATTAGAGATGCAGGAAATTTTCTAGACATTACAGTTCTAGATCACTTAATTATTGCGGATCAAATTTTCTATAGTTTCGCTGACGAAGGCAAGTTATAAAACCAACACACGATGTTAAAAGTTCTTACGGTAATTGGTGCCCGCCCACAAATTATCAAAGCCGCCGCATTTAGCAGAGCGATTAAAAAATCATTCTCAAAGGACATTACAGAAGTTATCGTGCATACCGGACAGCATTATGATGCAAATATGTCAGATGTTTTTTTCGAAGAACTGCAAATTCCAAAACCTACATACAATTTAAGCATTGGCTCTATGAGTCATGGCAAGCAAACAGCAGGAATGATTTCAGGAATTGAGGACATTCTATTGCAAGAAAAACCTGATTGCATATTGGTATATGGAGACACCAATTCAACGCTGGCCGCAGCCATAGCAGGATCCAAAATACACATTCCAATTGTGCATGTAGAAGCAGGTTTAAGGTCATTTAACAAATCAATGCCGGAGGAAATCAACAGAATTATGTGTGATCATGTATCCACATTGCTAATGATTCCAACGGAATCGGCAAGGATAAACCTCAAAAATGAAGGCTTTTCAGAAAAAGAAAGTGATAAAAACGCAGACATCAATCAACCCGTGATCATACATAGTGGAGATGTGATGTATGATAACAGCATGTATTTTGCAGAATTGGCAAAAAAAATCGAAAAGGTTCAGGGAATTGAATTGACAAGCAAGCCCTATTTACTTGCAACCATCCACAGAGACAACAATACAGACCAAGCCGAACGACTGAATGCCTTATTTAAAGCCTTTAATCGAATCAGCCAAGAAAACCAAATACAGATTATATTGCCTTTGCATCCAAGGACGGCCAAATTACTTGAGAGTAAATTAAGTGAAGAAATCTTCCGGGAAACGCGCAACAATTCGCTCATCAAACTGATAGAACCCGCTTCTTTTATTGAAATAACGGCTTTAGAGATGCATGCAGAAATGCTGATAACCGATTCTGGAGGACTTCAAAAAGAATCTTTTTTCTTTAAAAAACCTTGTATTATTCTACGTCCGGAAACCGAATGGATTGAATTGGTATCTAATGGCAATGCCATCATTGCCGATGCAGATACCGATAAAATTTATGAAGCCTATCAGCATTTTAAAAACAACAGTCAGCAGCTGAGTTACCCAGCCTTTTATGGTGATGGTCATGCCGCAGAAAAAATTTGTCAGGCGATTATCGATCATTTTTCCAAAACAAATGCATACGTTTACATGGACATAAACTAGGCTTCGCAA
>CANKSK010000296.1 GCA_947485425.1 Bacteroidota bacterium
AAAAACAGGCTACAAAAATAAAAAATCGCATAAATCAAATGGTTTCTTTATATTGAATCTCTAAATTAGGTATTTTTTTCAAGGCATCATAGATAAATCCTGAATTATTTTTCCGCACTGAAAAGATACATTTCATTTTTCCTTCAGAAGAAATAAAATCAGGATGCAGTTGATACGCTTTTAAACAAGTCATGATTTGATTCATTTCTTCATAAAAAAAAGAAATTTCATATACATCCTTTACCAAGCAGGTAACTTTTTTAGCCGCTTCAATGGCTTGATGTGCTGCCTCCCGATAGGCATGAATGAGACCTGCCGTTCCCAATAAGCTGCCACCAAAATAGCGCACCACGATGATGAGAACATTGGATAAATCTGCAGACTGTATTTGCCCAAGAATGGGCTTTCCTGCTGTTCCAGAAGGCTCTCCGTCATCATTTGCCCGAAAGCTTAACTTATCAGCCCCCAACCGAAACGCATAACAATAATGACTGGCAGAATGGTGATCTTTTTTTATTTTTGATAAATGCCCCTTTACATCGCTTTCGGATTTTATGGGAAATGCATAAGCCAAAAACTTGCTACCACGGTCTTTAAAAATCCCTTCTGAGGGCTCTGATATACTTACATACGTATCCTCAAAAAGCATCAGGCCAAAGAAATCAAAGAGATTGAAATCATAGAAACTAAAATGCCAATCAGTTGAAGCAAACTTATTCTTTCTTTAAAAAATACATAAGCAATAAGAGAAGAGAAGGCCACAATGCATAAATTATTAATTGGAAAAACGACACTGCTTTCCATATTTCCCGACTCCAGCGCTTTTACCAAAAAATACATCGATCCATAATTGGGGAAGCCAAGTAAGATCCCCCAATAGATACTTTTGGATTTGAGTTTGCGATTTTCTTTGAGCATTCCATAAAATAAAATAAGTGCCGAAGCAATTGCCGCCGTGATAAAAATAAAAGTGAAAAAGAAATGCCTATTGCCATCATTTAAAAAAACAGCTTGGATATATTTTATAAAAGCGTCCGTTCCGCCACTCCAAACAAAAATCAACAGAGGAAGTAGATAAACATAATAATTTTTCTTGCCGCCATTTTTGGAAGATGGCTGAAATGAGATCATCACAATGGCAACCAGAGCAAGCAAAATGCCAAACAATTTAATTCCACCCATTTTTTCACCATAGGCATATACAGCTACCAAAACCGGAATAACCAAAGACATTTTATTGGCCACAGTAGCCACCGACATGCCCACCTTCCGAACCGTAATTCCAATTAAATTAAAAGATACAATAAACAAAAAACCCAACAAAATAGCATGTAAAATCCAAGGCTGATACATGACTGTTGCGAATTCCAATTTACCTCCGGATGCCAACAGTCCAAGGGCGGCTGCGGTTAAATAATTATAAAAAATTGCTTCATCATTGGGTATATTATATTTCTCAAATAATTTAAAAAACACATACAATAAAGCGGATGTTACCACACTAAAAATTAACCAAATCATACATCTAAATTTTTAATATTTTTATAAATAGCCAAACTATCGTCATCTATATCCAATCGCTCTATGGGTTCCTGATTGATCAAAGGAGAACTAATACCCACTGGAAACATTTTTGGGGAGGTAAACACCCTTGCTTCATCCCAACAATTTTCAGTGATGAAACTGTCAAGAAGCATTCTGCCACCTTCAATGATGATAGACTGAATTTGCATGCGATATAAAGCTTCAAATACTTGGGGAATCACAGACTCCGTAAAATCAATATTTTGATAACGAAGATTTTTACTTTCTGATGATGCCTTTGAGGTAAAAACAAGGGTTGGTATTTCACCATTCAACAGATTAGATTCCTTGGGAACCACTAAATTCTTATCCAATAGAACACGCAATGGATTCTTGCCCTTTACATATCTCACATCCAAACGAGGGTTGTCAATACAGGCAGTATTCGTTCCGACCATAATGGCTTGTTCTTGGCTACGCCATGTATGAACCAATCGATGAGAATGTTGATTAGATATTTCCTGCCTGATGGGTTTGCCATTGCCTAGGGGAGCGATGAATCCATTGAGGGTTTGGGCCCATTTCAAAATGACATACGGCCGTCTTTTCTCCTGAAAAGTAAAAAAGCGCCTGTTGAGCTCACGCCCTTCCTTTTCCAACACATGAAGTTGGACATTCACACCAGAAGCTTGTAACTGCGCAATACCTTTTCCATTAACCTCGGCAAAAGGATCCGTATTACAAATAACCACATGGGGAATGTGGTGCTGAAGAATCAAATTGGTACAGGGTGGTGTTTTTCCATAATGGGAGCAGGGTTCCAGGTTCACATACAAGGTAGATTTAGATATCACTTCTGCATCTACCGTTTGCAAAGCAGCCTCTATGCAATTGACTTCAGCATGTTTGTCGCCAAAAACCTGGTGATAACCCTCACCAATAATTTCACCATTATAAACCAAAACAGCACCCACTAGCGGATTGGGTGCCACCATACCCAAACCCATCTCTGCAAGTTCAAAACATCGCCGCATGAAAACAGAATGCTCTTCCATGCCGCAAAAATATTCAAATTAAAGGACAAAATACTATGACATATATTATCTTTTCCCTAAATGTATTTGAATATACATGATTTTTAACATCTGAAAAGGTTCAAAATAAAAACCCAAAGATATAAATACAGATGGCTGAATAGACGCATAAATGGATGAGCCTATTCAATACATCGCTTGAAAAATGCATTGTGAAATATGGTTTTTCGACAAGTCTCCTTGCCACAAAATATGAGATTTTAAAAATTGTCATAAAAAAAAGGATATCCTTATGATATCCTTTTTTCTTTCTGATATTACCGTCTTCTGCGGAAATTATTTGAAGAAGCCCTGTTATTCTTCCTGCCCTCTACGATGGGCGATTGGATAAATTTTTCAGAGAAAGGATGTGAATCTACAGATTCAATATCCTTTTTTATTAATTTATGAATATCACGCAGATAA
>CANKSK010000297.1 GCA_947485425.1 Bacteroidota bacterium
TATTTCGCTCATTACTGCGTATATTTTTTCAGCGGTTACATCTTTACCGCATTTGAAATGTTTTTCCGGGCATGCCTTAAAGCCATGTATTCCGCAGGGTCTGCAGTATAGTGGGCCTTGCATCTCAATCATAAAAGATTGGTCTGAAACCGGCCTAAAGCCAAATGCGGGAATCGTTGAACAGTATATTGCACACACATTCGCATTCATGGCTGAAGCCATATGCATAGGCGCTGAATCATTTACAAAATTCATTCTGGCTCCTTGCATGATGGCTGCGGATTCTAGATAACTGAGTTTGCCTGCTAAATTATTGTTTGCCTGTACACCTGATTCTGACAGGAGTTGATTGCAAAGATCGATGTCAGAAGCTCCGCCTAATAAAAAAATATCATAGTTGCCTTGAGCAAGTTGTATTAGT
Source organism: Bacteroidota bacterium (assembly GCA_947485425.1). Classification (GTDB taxonomy): domain Bacteria; phylum Bacteroidota; class Bacteroidia; order AKYH767-A; family CANKSK01; genus CANKSK01. The sequence goes on from CANKSK010000297.1 coordinate 422, forward strand.
TTTTTCCATGTATTCAAGGGTAATTGCTTGGTGTGCCATACGGATGCAGGTGCAATGCAGATGTATTCCTTTTCATTCTTAAACTTTTTTATACTTGCAAAATCTGCTGAAGAAGGATATAGCTTGGGCTTTTGGAAATCTATTTCGGTTAAATATGCAATTAAACCTAGATTTCTTTCTATTTCGTGCTTTCCACCATTTATTTCATGGGGATATCTGTATTTGAAGAAAAATGAGAGCGGATTTTTTTTAAACCCACTGCTATTTTTTGCGCCTGAAAACAGCGTCATAAAACCCGATGAAGCAAAGCGTTGTAGATTTATCACATGATCATATTGAACCCTTCGTATTTCACGAATAATTCTAAATAAATCAAGATATTTAGAAGCCTTTTTATTCCAAACATATAAATGATGTATAAAAGGGTGCCCTTTCAATAAATCCTCATTGCCTTTTCTCAATACAAAGTCAATTTGGCTGTCTGGATACTGTTTTTTTAGCTTTTCAATGATGGGCGTTGCAAGAACGACATCACCTGTAAAAGCAGTTTGAATAATTAGGAACTTCAAGTTGTCTTTTTAGATTTGCTTAAACCGGAACGGAAAATTCCCTGAGCGCAGCATTGAGGGAGGTTTTTTTATCTGTGCTTTCTTTTCTCTTGCCAATAATCAGTGCACAAGGAACCTGAAATTCTCCTGCAGGGAATTCCTTGGTGAAGGAACCGGGGATGACAACAGACCTTGCTGGAACATAGCCTTTATATTCAATGGGTTGTGATTCAGTAACATCAATGATTTTGGTCGAAGCGGTCAGTACCACATTGGCACCCAAAACAGCTTCTTTTTCAACCCTTACGCCTTCTACAACGATGCACCTGGATCCAATAAAACAATTGTCTTCAATGATTACCGGGGCCGATTGAATGGGTTCAAGAACGCCACCAAGGCCTACGCCTCCGCTAAGATGTACATTTTTTCCTACTTGGGCGCATGAACCAACGGTTGCCCAGGTATCTACCATCGTTCCTTCATCAACATATGCGCCGATATTTACATACGAAGGCATTAAGATGACGCCTTTTCCTAAAAAGGAACCATATCGAGCAATGGCATGCGGAACAACTCTTACGCCCTGCTTGGCAAAATGCCTTTTTAAACGCATCTTATCATGGAATTCAAAAGGTCCCATTTCAATGGTTTCCATTTGACGAATGGGAAAATACAATATCACGGCTTTTTTAATCCATTCATTTACATGCCAACCCTCAGGTGTAGGGTCTGCAACACGAATTCCCCCACTATCCAACTGATCGATGACCTCTTCAATCGCTTTTCTTACTTGTGGGTCTTCCAATAAGGATCTGTTGTCCCAGGCTGACTCTATTATTTCTTGATATACCTCTATCATTTTGCTGAATTTTATGAATTCTTGGTCACGAAAATGCAAAGCTAATAAAAATTGAATTAGGAATCGTATCTTTGCAGCATAGATTGATGAAAATTATGAGCCGTATCATGGCATTCGATTATGGCAGCAAGAGGGTAGGTATCGCCGTTACAGATCCTCTGCAAATGATTGCACACGGATTAACTACCGTCAAATCAGCTGAAGTTATTTCATTCGTTACATCCTATCTGAAAACCGAAAAAGTAGAGGCTTTTGTTGTGGGTGAACCTAAACAAAATGACAATTCTCCTTCATCGGCTGCCGGCGTGATAAATGCCTTTGTCAAACTATTGCAAAAAAAATTTCCAGAAATATCCATCAATAGGGTTGATGAAAGATTTACTTCTCGATTGGCTTCTCTTGCCATTTTATCAAGTGGAATAAAAAAGATGGAGCGACGGAATAAAGCATTGGTTGATGAAGTGAGTGCCACCATCATCCTGCAATCTTATCTTGAATCTGATCAGTATAGAAAAAAACTTAACCTATAAACCCCATGATTTTACCTATTGTGGCATACGGTGATCCCGTATTGAAAAAAAAGGCCAATCCCATTAGCAAAGATTATCAATTGTTGAAAGATTTGATTGATGATATGCGTGAAACCATGAAAAGAGCCTCCGGCGTAGGTTTGGCTGCTCCCCAAATCGGTCTTAGTTTTAATCTTTTTATAACCGATGGCTCCGCTTTTGATGATTTGGAAGCAAAAAACTTCAAAGAGGTTTTTATTAATGCCAATATCATCAATAGGGAAGGGGATATGGTTGGATACAATGAGGGCTGCTTAAGCATTCCCGATATTCGCGAAGAGGTGAAACGTCCTGATAAAATTACCATTCAATACTATGATGAAAATTTTAATTTTCATGAAAAAGAATATACCGGTATTGTCGCTCGCATTATTCAACATGAATATGACCACATTCAAGGAATTTTAATTGTTGATTATTTGTCTCCCTTGAAAAAAAGAATTTTAAAAAAACGCTTGTTAGATATCTCTAAAGGAAAGGTAGATGTTGATTATAAAATGAGGTTTCCCGGACAAAAAGTGAAATCAAAATATATATAGTTATCTGTTTGAATGTCAATAAAATGTGCAAAATGAAACACCAAAATATAGGAGTAATTTTTATTTTATGTTTTATACTCA
>CANKSK010000298.1 GCA_947485425.1 Bacteroidota bacterium
CTGCTCAACCTCAGGGGGAATCATGGGTGCAGCCTTATTAGATTCCGCATTTACCATCAATTTCATACAATTTGAGCATACCATAGTCAAAAAAGCCAGTGTTTCTTTTTCTGAAACGGGGGAATCCATGCAGGCCGGCAAGGAATTGGCAGAGGCTTTGATGGCCCCTGATTTAACGCACATCTTTGTTTTATCCGATGGATGCGCCATCAATGGATCCAGGCTTGTAGAGGGAATAAATTCTGTGATTACCCATGAGGTAACCGTATCTGGGGGCTTGGCGGGCGATAACAACGATTTCAACTACACCCTTGTCAGTGATCAGGATAATGCATTTAAAAAAAATGTGGTGAGTGCCGTGGGGCTTTATGGAAATAGGGTAAGAATCCATTGTGGTGCTTTTGGCGGATGGCAAGACTTTGGCATTGAAAGAACCATTACCAAAAGCATTGAGAATATTGTATATGAAATTGACAACAAACCCGCTCTTGAGCTCTACAAAACCTATTTGGGTGAAAAGGCTAAAGACCTTCCCGCTTCGGGCTTGTTATTTCCTTTATCCTTGCAGCAAGACGATCAAAAAGAACCTCTGGTAAGAACCATTCTCAATATCAATGCAGAAGAAAAGAGCCTCATTTTTGCAGGAAATATTCCGCAAGGCTCAAAAGTAAAACTGATGAAAACAGGATCTGACAACTTGATCAATCAATTTGAAATTGATGAAAAAATGTCGGAATTTAAAAATACAGATGAAGAGAACGGATTGGTGATCATGATCAGCTGCATAGGCAGAAAATTGGTCATGAAACAACTTACGCAAGAAGAAATTGAGGCGGTCACAGAAAGGTTTACTTCCAAATTTAAATTTACAGGATTCTATTCTTATGGTGAAATTTTTACCAACACAAAAAATAGAGTTTATAGCCAAGTGACCGATGCACATGCCATTTCTCAACCCATTGTATTTCAGCATGGAGATTGCGTTCTCAACAATCAGTCCATGACCATTACCTCGATAATTGAATTTTAAAACTATGAATTTGCACAAATTGCTGCAAAGGCAATTAAAAACCATAAAGAACGAGGAACTTTTGCAGAAAGAAGAGTTTCAGCAATTTATCAGTCTTATCAACCAAAGTTATGTGGATTTTGAAGATGACAAAAGTCTTTTAACCAACATCAATATAGAAAATCAAAAGGAGTTGAGTGGGCTCAATGAGCAATTGCAAAATATTGCCAAAAGCCAGGAGTTAATTATCGAAGAGCAAACCAAAAACATCACCGAAGCCTATGGAATGCTTTCAAAAAGCGAAAGTGAGTTTAAGGCCCTTTTAGAAAACCTTGCCGAAGTTATTATCATCACCAACTCAGATTGCACCATTACCTATGTAAGCCCCAACATTGAAAGCCTTTTGGGCTATAAACCACAGGAGGTAATCTTCAAAGAAATTTCTTCCTTATTTCCCTTGCATAAACGGCAAGAACAAAAAAAACGCATTTGCGACATCCCGAATCTACCTGACAAGCAAGGCATAATTGCTATTGAGTTACTGGATGCCCATCAAACCGAAATTTCCTTTGATTTCTTTTACAAAAATGAGATGGGAAATCCCCTTTTCAATTCGATTATATTCACCCTTAGAAATACATCGGAAGTAAAATCCAAGGAGATGGAAATTGTTCGGCAAAAAGATTTTTACGAACACATCTTGCAAGAAATACCGGCAGATATTGCCATTTTTGATGAAACACACCGATATATTTATCTCAACAAAAAAGCCATCAAAAATGATGAATTGAGAAATTATATCATCGGAAAAACAGATCTCGAATATGCAGCATACAGAGGATGGGATGCAAAAATTGCAGAAGAGCGAATGAACCTGTTTAAAAGGGTGAAAGAAAGCAAAATCATGCATTCTTTTGAGGAAGAATCAACCGATGCAGAAGGAAATAAAAAAACGATGCTAAGAAACTTCCACCCGGTATTTGATGATCAAAACAACTTCAGATATGTAGTGGGCTTCGGTTTGGATATTACAGAAAGAAAAGAGGCCGAGCGCAAAGTGTTGAGAAATGAGGAAAAGTTAAATTTAATCATGAATTCTGCATTGGATGCCATCATCATTTTGGATAGCAAAGGAATTGTGACTTTTGTAAATCCTTCAGCAGAACAAATTTTTGGTTGGCCAAAAGAAGAAATGTTAAACAAAAGTTTAGCGGCAACCATTATTCCCAATGAGCATAGAGAAGGCCATCAGCATGGTATGCAAGAACGCATGAAGCATCCTGAAAAAAAGAGCGAGATTTTAAAAAGAATCATGGAGCTACCGGCGATGAAAAAAAGCGGAGAAAGAATCAAAACAGAATTGACGATTTTTCCTATCGATATAGAAAACGAGCGGATCTTCTGTTCCTTTATCCGAGATATCAGTGACCGAAAAAGAGCAGAGGAAGAAATACTAAACTTAAACACTACGCTAGAAGACCGCGTAGTAGAAAGAACGTTGCAACTTGAAAATGCGAATAAAGAATTGGATTCCTTCTCCTATTCTGTTTCGCACGATTTAAGATCACCGCTGAGAGCCGTTGATGGTTGGAGTCAGGCATTGCTTGAAGATTACGGAAATGTATTGGATGAAACCGCTCATGAATATATCAGCAGAATCAAAAAAGAATCCAACCGAATGAGCGATCTGATTGACAACTTGCTCAGTCTTTCAAAAATCAGCAAAATAAGATTAAATGTGAAGCCGGTTCATTTAACAAATCTTTCAAAGGAAGTTTTCGAAAGAATTATTGAGCAAACACATTCTAAAAATATCAAATTCACGGTAGAAGAAAATTTAAAGATAGAAGCCGATCCAAGCATGATGGATATTGTACTCACCAATTTAATTTCTAACGCCGTCAAATTCACACAAAAGAAAGACGCGCCTGAAATTATTATTGGGCAAACCATAAAAGAAGAGATGCCGGTCTTTTATATCAAAGACAATGGCGCAGGGTTTA
>CANKSK010000299.1 GCA_947485425.1 Bacteroidota bacterium
AAAGATAAACAAAAAATACAAAACAATCATTTTCAATACGTTAAACATATCAAGCCCAACAAAAAAGCCTATTTCTAAAAGACCCATTCAAAAAAAAGGGGTTATATACAGAAAAATCCTAAAAAAGGAGGCATGACCCTCCTTTTTTAGGATTTCATCAGGCAGAAATGATTTCTGAACCTATTAAAATACTTGGTTCGAAGACAATTTTTGATTTGACGGAATTGGAAATCAGGCAAGCCGCTTCTGATTTATGCAAAATGCGTTCTGCTTTTTCCTTCATGGTGGCATCTTTAATGGTGACAACAGGGGACAGGGTAATTTCACTGACCATAAACTTGCCATCGACCATTTCAAGCTTGCCTACTGCCTTTGAATCAAAGGTATCAAATTCGAGTTTTGAGTTTTCAGCAATGGCCAAAAAGGTGGTCATCAGGCAGCTATTTACAGCAGCCACAAAAAAATGTTCCGGCGACCAAATATTGGCCACGCCCTTTGGAAACTCAGGCGGGGTAGCCACTTCAATAGATTGTGGCAATATCGAGGAACTTACCGTTCCGATCCGATCATGATTCCAATGCAATTGGACATCGTAAAAATGGGTAGTACTCATTATTTTGGTGTTTTAAATGAAATTATGTACAATTTGTTCAAGTTGTTTGGCTTGTATGACGCCGGATTGCCGCCACTTGATCTGTCCGTTTTTAAATAAAATCAAGGTTGGAACCCCTTGAATTTGGTAGGCCTGAGCCACATCCGGATTTTTATCGACATCCACCTTCAGAATACTTGCCTTTTCACCGATCAAGTTCTTTAAATCCTTTAAAATGGGTCCCATCATTTTACACGGACCACACCATTCCGCTGAGAAATCTACCAATACAGGCTTATCGCCCCGAATCATTTCTGAAAATGAATTATTCATAAAATTGTTACTAAAAAATTACTACTAAATATACGCATTAAAAAACCCAAAACCTATTCAATCTTGTTTTTTAATCGCATCCACCCTCCACCGTTATAGACGCGTGCATAACCATTAGATTTTAAGATGCTTTTGGCCGAAGCACTGCGCATACCTGAGGCGCAACAGGTAATAATGACTTTTTCTTTGGATAATGTAGAAACCATATTTTGCAATTGAGGTAGAGGCATGTTCACGGAGCCTTTGATATGCCCACCACGAAACTCATCCTTGCTGCGAACATCCACAATAACAGCGCCTTCCTTCATCAAGTCCGCATAAACTACTTCGGGAGCAAATCCCAATAAAATTTTTAATTTTTGAAACATTTTTTTGTTTTATTTTTGTTGAAGTTTAAAATTTACATCCATCCATCCACCTCCATTTTCGCAGTCTATACCCGCTTTTTTCAAATACAAGGTAGCATGAGCACTTCGCATTCCACTTGCACAACACAATAAAATGGGTTGCGGAAGCGAGCGAATTTCTTCTAATTTAGCTTCGATTTCTTGAAGTGGGATATTGATGCTCCCGGCAACATGTCCACCCATAAATTCCGCAGGTGTTCTGACATCTAAAATAATTTGTTTGGTATCCATACTTAAGTTTTTTAGGGGTTTCTTTTTTATTGATTTTTGTTTTTAACAAATATATTTGATAGCATTCCACCCATCATCCCTCCATATAGAGTGCTATTCAATGGCCGAGAAGTAATCAAACAAGTTCCACTCGCACATCCGATAAAATAATAATATGCAAAACCTGCCACGGAACCCAAAATGATTCCCAACAAAAGCACTTTATATTGGCTAAGATATTTCATCCTCATCTATTTCTAAGGTTTATTTGTCTTGCGGGTAGAAATTCCGAAAGGCCAATATAAGGGGCATACCGAAACAAAACTGGTAAGGATGAAAATCCCTGCCAAAATCAATACAATTGAGGCCATCATACCGCTTATGAAGCCAGAAATATACAAAATAGCGATGGCAACCGCCAGCATAATACGGATGACTCGATCCGTTGTTCCCATATTCTTTTTCATTGTCTTGTGTTTTAAAGCATTTGTTTAACAAGAACAAAGGTAATTCGCAAAAATTGTATCTACAGCTACTTTTGTTACATTAGAAAAATAATTATTCATTTCATACCTATTTCGTTATGAACGAGTTTAAGAAAGGGAAATATCGGACTACGAATTAAATCTGAGAGTATCTTTTGAGGGTAAAATTCACCATTCCAGAAGAATCCCCAACTATAAAAAGCACAATAAATTTAGGGCATCTATGCCCGATTATTCCTTTCGATGCAGCAGGGTTATTTTGTTTCGACCAAGCTTCAGCAAGCCTTCCATTTCCATCTGTTTAAGAAGCCTAGATATAACCACACGAGCGGTGCCCAAATCATTTGCAATTTGCTCATGTGTAATTTGTAAGGTATCATTTTGGATATGATTCACCTTGAGTTGAATGAGATCTAACAATCTTTCATCCATTTTTTTAAACGCCACGGCATTAACGACTTCCAATAACTCTTCGAAACGTTTATGATACAATCGAAAAATATATTCAAGCCATTCAGGATATTCAGCAATCATCTGATTCATTTTATCTACCGGAATGAAAAGAATCTCTGTATTTTCCTCTGCTATTGCTTTTACTTTACTGCTGGTATGCTGCATGCCACCTAAAAAAGACATAATACAACTTTCACCAGAGGTGATATAATATAAAAATATTTCACGTCCATCCTCATCGGTACGGATGACGCGAATACTTCCATTCAAAACCAAAGGAATGGATTTGATATTCGAGGATTCATCCAAAATAACATCCCCTTCTAAAAAATATTTGACAATACCAAACTCCATCAGTTTTGATCTGACAGCAGAAGAAGCACTTAGAAAATCTAAATGATTTGCGTTTTTCATACACCAAAGATACATCAACTTTATATACATTCACAAAAACAAATTATCTTTGCCCCCGTTTCAAATATATAAATGATATGCAAGAAGAGATTCATATTTTTTGGTTTC